>JAYVTD010000001.1:0-2347 GCA_043774765.1 Rhizobacter sp.
AAGACCCTGGCCGCTTTGATCGGCCAGCGCCTGCGCAGCGCCGCCGCCCGATATACAGGATGATTCGGCATCGACACAAGGAGCCTTGATGAAAGCGACATGGAACGGCGTGACCCTGGCCGAGAGCGACGACACCCTGGTCGTCGAAGGCAACCACTACTTCCCCGAAGCCAGCCTGAAGCGCGAATACATCACCTTCAGCAACCACCGCAGCAGTTGCCCCTGGAAAGGGCAGGCGTATTACTACAGCCTGATGGTCAATGTCGATATGAACGAGAACGCGGTCTGGTACTACCCCGAGCCGAGCGAAGCCGCTGCCGACATCAAGGGGCGCGTGGCGTTCTGGAAGGGCGTGACGGTGGCCTGAGCCGGCCACCGCTCAATCCGCCCGCAGAAGCTCCATCAACTGCCCAGCATCGACCGGCGCGGCCGTGTCCTGCCCGCTCAGGATGCCTTCGGCGAGGTCGCGCTTGCTGCGGTGCAAGCGCACGATCTTCTCTTCGATCGAACCCTGCGTGACGAGGCGGTAGACCGTCACCGGCCGCAGCTGACCGATGCGGTGCGCGCGCGCGCTGGCCTGCTCTTCGGCGGCCGGGTTCCACCATGGGTCGGCAATGATCACGTAGTCGGCCACGGTCAGGTTCAGGCCGAAACCGCCGGCTTTCAGGCTGATCAAAAAGAGGTCACCCTCGCCCGCCTGAAACGCCGCCACACGTTTGCCGCGTTCGGCCGCCGGCGTGCTGCCGTCGAGGTACTGGTAACTCAGCCCCGCCAGATCGAGGCGCGCGCGCAGCAGCTGCAGAAAGTCGGTGAACTGGCTGAACACCAGCGCCTTGTGGCGCCCGGCGACGAGCTCGACCGCGAGGCGCTCGAACTCCTGCACCTTGGCGCCGACGATGCCGAGCTCGGGCGCCACCAGCCGCGGGTCGCAGGCGGCGCGGCGCAGGCGCGTCAGCGCGGCCAACACGTGGAACTGGTTCTGGCCTTCCTTCGCGCCACCCGCTTGCGCGTTCGCGGAGATCGCCTGCGCCACGCTGGTTTGTGCCTGCTGGCGCAACGCTTCGAGCAAGGCGCGCTCTTTCGGGCCGGGCACGACTTCGTGGACGATCTCGGTGCGCGGCGGCAGGTCGGTCAGCACCTCGGCCTTGGTGCGGCGCAAGAGGAACGGCGAGAGCAAACGGCGCAGCCGGCGCGAGGCCTGCGCCTTGGCGTGCGGATCGGTCTCGCGCTCGATCGGCCCGGCAAAACGCTGCGTGAACTGCTCGGCGTTGCCGAGCAGACCGGGGTTGCAGAAGCCCATGATCGACCACAGTTCGCCGAGCCGGTTTTCGATCGGCGTGCCGGTGAGTGCGAGCCTGAAATTGCTTTGCAGTTTCAGCGCCGCCTTGGCGCGTCGCGTGGCCGGGTTCTTGATGGCCTGCGCTTCGTCGAGCACGACGCTGTGCCAGTGCGGCGCGGCGAGGATGTCGGCGTCGATCTGCAGCAGCGCGTAGGAACAGACCAGCACCTGGCCCGCCCCGAGCGCACGCACCTGGCGGCGGCGCGCGGCGCGGCGGGCGTTGTCGGGTGCGGCCTCTTCGTCGGCCTCGGGCGCGGCGGGCAGGTCGCTCAACTCGTCTTCGACGCCGTCGGCCCCGAGCACGTCGCCATACAGCTCGACCTGCAAACCGGGCGCGAAGCGCGCCACTTCGAGCAGCCAGTTGCCACACACCGAAGTCGGCGCGACGACGAGCGCCGGCCCGCCGGCGGCACGCTGCAGCAGCATCGCCAGCGTCTGCACGGTCTTGCCCAGGCCCATGTCGTCGGCCAGCACCGCGCCGAAGCCGCTCTGGCTCAGGCGCATCAACCAGCGATAGCCTTCGAGCTGGTAGTCGCGCAGTTCGGCGCCCAGGCTCGCGGGCACCTCGAACAGCTGGTCCTGCGCTTGCGCCCAGGCTTCGCTGCGCTGGCGCCACGCCGCATCACCTTCGAGCGTGAGGCCGTGGCCGCTGGCCTGCCAGGCAAGGGCCGCCACGCCCGACAAACGCTGGCCCTGCTTGTGGGGCTGCGCCAGCGTGGCCAGATCGGCGAGCTGCTGGCGCAGCGCGTCGCTGAGCGCCAGAAAGTCGCCTTCGCCGAGCGCCACGTAGCGGCTGCGGCTGGCGCGCGCCAGGTCGAGCAGCTGGCGCAGGCGCAGCACTTCGCCGCCGTCGAGTTGCAGCTCGCCTTCGAGTTCGAGCCAGTCGCCTTTGGACGTGGCCTGCAGCTTGACGGCGGCGTCAGTCACCGCGCGCACGCGCATCGGTTTGCCTTTGGGCCACTCGGTGACGATGCTGGCGCCGAGCCGGCTCAGGCCTTCGACGGCGGC
>JAYVTD010000002.1:0-2474 GCA_043774765.1 Rhizobacter sp.
TCGAATGCTGCTGCGAAGTCGTGCAGCTCGAAACCTTCGCGGTCGGCCGACAGCCCTGCAACGACCGGCCAGGCGTTGTGGATCTCGACCTCGCGCGGGTCAGTGCCGGGCGGGTTGAGCTTGACCGATGCCTCGGGCTCGTAAAAGTAGTAGTCGGACGCGACGCCGTTGTCGACCGTGTACTGCATCGTCGCGCGGACGGATGTCGGAAGGCTCATGGCACTGATGCTCTGACTCAGTTGGGCCGGGTCGTGGTGAAGCCTTCGTAGACCGCGCTCTGTTGCCAGCACGGCAGTTGCTCCACGCCGTCGAGCAGCCAGCGCTTCAGGTTCGGGTGATCGGCCAGCGGCAACTTCTGCCAGCCGTGCAGGTGCATCGGCGCCGCGAGCACGATGTCGGCGATGGTGGGGTTGTCCCCGGCCACCCAGCGACGATTCGAGAGCCGCTTGTCGAGAATGGCGGCGAGCTTGTGGAATTGCACCGCATGCGCGTCGAGCGCCGCTGGATCGGGCTGGCCGCCCAACAACGGCTTGACGCAGTTCTCAACCAGGAAACCGTAGCAGCTCGGGAACCAGTGCGAGCCCTCCCACTGCAGCCAACGGTTGATGTCGACGCGCGTCTGCAGGTCGTGCGGGTATGCGGCCTCGTTGCCGAACTTGTCGGCCGCGTACTGCAGCATCGCGTTCGACTCCCAGAGCTCGAAGTCGCCATCGGTCATGGCCGGCACCGAAGCGTTCGGGTTCAGCGACAAGTAAGGCTCGGCTTTGTGTTCGCCCTTGAAGTAGTCGACGTGGATCAGTTCGTAAGGCGCACCGATGAAATTGAGGCCTGCGATGACCTTGCGGCAATTGACCGTGATCGGGTCGGCGTAGAGCTTGATGCCCATGGGTTTTGTCTCCGTGTTGCGGTGGCTCGATGTGCCACTCGGTGCCAGGACTCTACGCATTGACGTGCCGCAAAGCATCTGCTCGAATGCGAACGGTTTGTCTCTGTTCTGGAAACAATGGCCGTCTCGTCCGACATGCTCGCAGCCTTCGTGAAGGTGGCCGACAGCACCAGCGTCAGCCGCGCAGCGCTGGAGCTGGGCGTGGGCAAGAGCGTGGTGAGCAAGCGCGTCGCGCAGCTCGAACAGTTGATCGGCGCCACGCTGTTCGCGCGCAGCACGCGGCGCATCGCGCTCACGCCGGCGGGCGAGGCGTATGCCGAATTCGCACGCCGTGCGCTGGCCGAAATGGGTGCCGGAGAAGAGCGGCTGCGCGCCCTGCGTTCGGAGCTGACCGGGCTCATCCGCATCTCGGCCACGGTGTCGTGGGGGCAGCGCGTGCTGGCCGCAAAGCTGCCCGAATTCCTGCGCCTGCACCCGGCGATCGAGGTCGAGTTGCAGCTGGCAGATCGAATCGTCGATGTCGCCTACGAGCGCATCGACATCGCGCTGCGCTGGTCGACCACGCCGCCGCATGGCCTCGTCAGCGAGCCCGTGGCGGTGGTGGGTTGGTTGATGGTCGCCGCGCCCGGCTACCTCGCCGATGCGGGAGTGCCGCTCGCGCCGGCGGACCTGGCTCGGCACAGCTGTCTGTGCTACTGGCGCGAACCGTCGGACGAACTGTGGGCCCTTGCCCATGCAGGGCAGATGGAGCGTGTTCGTGTGCACGGCCGTTACCACGTCGACAACCCGGAAGCGGTGGCCGAGGGCGCCGCGGCCGGCCTGGGCATCGCGATGCTGCCCGACTACCTGTGCCACGACGGCTTGGCCGACGGGCGCCTGGTGCGCGTGCTGCCCGGGTGGGCACCGCAGACCAAGTTTGGCTCGCTCATTAGTGCGGTGGCCACCGCCGAGCGCATGCGGCTGTCGCGCAACCAGGTTTTGTTGGGTTTCCTGCGGCAGCAGTTGGGAGGCTCATAGCCTCACCGGCCGGCGACCAGGCACGGCGTCCCGAGTGTCTGTGCCGCGCTGATGGTCAGATCGGCCTCAGCGCGCCGCAGCCTTCGCTGCACTGATCGGCACCACGTTTCCTCCGGCCTTGCAGGCCACCAAGAACCGCGCCCACTTCTCCAGCGCCTCCTTGCGCTCGTCGAAGTACGTGTGCCGGTCGTAGATGCCCTCCACCCCCGACAGCTTGTGATTCAGGCACATCTCGGAGATATCCCTCGGCACACCGAGCGCGCGCATGTGCGACTTCATCGTGCTGCGCAGGTCGTGCGGCGTGAAGCGCCGCACCTCCGGCTTTTCGGCATCGAGCCAGTAGCCGATGGCCTCGCGAATGGTGTCCTTGCTGACATGCGTGTCGCCGCCCTGCCTCGCCGCACGGCCGCGCGAGTGCGCTGGCAGCACGTAGGCAGACTCCGCAGCTATCTCTCGCAGTTCCTTGAACCACCCCACCACGATCGGCGCCAGTGGAATGTCCATCGCCGTGCCGGTCTTGCTCTTCGGGATGTGCCATCGCGCCTCGTCGAGATCGACATGCTCCCACTTC
>JAYVTD010000003.1:0-7610 GCA_043774765.1 Rhizobacter sp.
CCTACGGCGAGACCCAGATGTACCTGTCGGGTACGTCGGTCTCGGCACCGGTGGTGGCAGGCGCGGCCGCGGTGCTGTTGCAGGCCAACCCGGGCCTGACGCCGCCGATGGTCAAGGCCATCTTGCAGTACACAGCCCAGCCGATAGTCGGCGCCAACCTGTTGCAGCAGGGCGCGGGCCTGGTGAACCTGTCGGGCGCGGTGACTCTGGCGAAAGTGCTGCGCACCGACGTCAGAAGCGCGATCGCGGACGGCAATATCAGCTCGGGCGCCACGCTGCTGGCCACGGGCAAGGTGATGCCCGCCGCGCGCAGCTCCACGATCGGCACCCAGTCCTTCAACTGGTCGCGCGTCGTCTTCGTCGGCGGCGCTCGCGTGGTTTCGGGCGACGCACTGTTCACGAAGTTCCAGCCCATCTACAACCCGCGCTACACCTGGTCGCGCAGCGTGGTGCTCGATCGTTACCCTGACTACTGGGATTCCAACAAGACCTATGTGAAGTGGTTCTGGGAGTTTCCCGTGACGAGCGGCGCCCTGCTGACCGCTGGCGTGGTCGATGGTTCGGCGATGCTCGGCGCGAGCTCGTCGATCGGCAAGACGGGCGTCTTCACACTCACCCCGACGACGTCGTCATGGTTCATCGCCGGCAGCGGCGCGGTGCTCGGTACCGACATCCTGATGAGCTCGGGCGTCGTGATGAGCGAAGGCATCGTCATGAGCGAAGGCGTTGTCATGAGCGAAGGCGTCGTGATGAGCGAAAGCCTTGCCATGAGCGAAGGCGCCGTGACCGGGGAATAGTAACGATCGGCGCGCTTTCCAATGGAACTCGCCGAGCCCCTGCGCGCTGCCACCAAGAACAATCCCGGAATGGACGCTCACTCAACGCCAGAGTCTCGAACGCCGAACCTGCTGGTGCGACTGCACCGGGCGCTGATGCCCGACTACAACCCCAAGGCGACGGCGTATTGGTGGACGGTGGTGCTGATGGGCAGCGCCGCGCTCGCCTATTCGGTCCACGCGGTGGCGTCGATGCCCTTGGTGATCGTGGGCCAGATCGTTCTGGGCAGCGTGCTCGCGGTGGTGGCCGGCTTCTTCCCGGTGCGCATCCCCGGCTCGAAAAACTCCTTCGTCGCCGGCGAGGTGTTCATCTTCTTGCTGCTGTTGATGCACGGTGCGCAGGCGGCGATGATCGCTGCGGCGGGCGAGGCCTTCATCGGCTCCTACCGCTCGTCCAAGCGCTGGACCAGCCGCATCGCCAGCCCGGCCATGGCCGCGGTGGCCATGTTTTTCTCGGGCCAGTTGATGAGCCTGCTGTTCGGGTTGATGCAATCGCGCCAGGTCGAGTCCTCGGCCCTCGTGCTGTTGGCGGCGATGGTGGTGTCGCTGACGCACTTCATGATCAATTCGCTGCTGGTGTCGCTGGTCTTCACGCTCAAACGCGACGAGCGCTTCCGGTTCAGCGAATTCTTCGCCAGCTTCGGCTCGGTCGGCATTGCCTACGGCGGCAGCGCTCTGGTCGCGGCGCTGCTGTACATGACGGTGCAGCAGTCGGGCAACAATGTGCTCTTCGGTGCGCTGCCGGTGATCGCGACGCTGCTGACCACGGTGCACTACTTCATGCGCCAGCAGGAGGCCAACGACACGATGCGCAAGAGCCGCGTCGAAACCGCCGAGCGCGAGGCCGCGCTGTCCGTTACCCACGTGGCCGCGCTGCGCGACAGCGAGCAGCGCTTCCACAGCGCGTTCACTCACGCCTCGATCGGCATGGCACTGGTGTCGTTCGAAGGCCGTGTGCTGCAGGCCAACATGGCGCTGGCCTCGTTGCTCGGTGAGACGCTGAGCGAGGGCCTGGTCGACAAGCCGTTCAGCGGCCATGTGCTGCCTGCCGACGTGCCGGCGCTGGCACACGAACTCGAACGCATCCACGCCAACACGATCGATACCTTCGCGATCGAGCTGCGCTGCCGCCACCCCTCGGGTGCCGAGATCTGGGTCGCGCTGCATTGCAGCTACTTCTCGGAGCAAGGCTCGGCCGCGCCCTGCCTGATCCTGCAGGTGCAGGACATCAACGCGCGCCGCCACGCCGAAGCACAGCTCAACCACATGGCGTTCCACGACGGCCTCACCGGCCTGCCCAATCGGGGCCGCTTGCACAGCTTGCTGGTGCAGGCGCTTGAGGCCGCCAAGGCGGAACCGCCGTGCCACTTCAGCGTGATGTTCCTCGACTTCGACCGCTTCAAGCTGATCAACGACAGCATGGGCCATTCGGCCGGCGATGCGTTTTTGATCCAAGTCTCGCGCCGCATCCAGGCGTGCGTTCGCCCGGGCGATGTGGTTGCGCGGCTCGGCGGCGACGAGTTCGCGGTGCTGGCGCATCACATCGACAAACAAAGCATCGCCACCAGCCTGGCCGACCGGTTGCAAGAGGTGCTCAAGCAGCCGATGCAGATTGCCGGCGTCAACGTGAGCACCAGCGCCAGCATCGGCATCACCTTCAGCCGCCTGGGCTACGAGACGCCGGAAGACATGCTGCGCGATGCCGACATTGCGATGTACCGCGCCAAGTCCGCCGGCAAGGCGCGCTATGCGGTGTTCGATGCCGAACTCCACGGCCAGGCGTCGGGGCGGCTGCGGATGGAGGGCGACCTGCGCCAGGCGCTCGCCGACGGCAGCTTGAGCGTCGCGTATCAACCCCTGTTCAAAATCAACGGCTCGAAGCTCTTCGGCTTCGAGGCGCTGGTGCGCTGGCGTCACCCTACCTTGGGCGACGTCCCGCCGGCGACCTTCATCCCGATCGCCGAAGAGACCGGCCTGATCATCGAGCTGACCGACATGATGCTGTCACGCGCCTGCACGCAGCTGCACCTGTGGCAGCAGAGGCATGCGTTGCTGGCCGGGCTGAAGGTCCAGGTCAACCTGTCGAGCAACGACCTCGCGCACAGCGCGCTGGCCGAGCGCATCGAGCGCGCGTTGCGTGAGTCGGGCTTGAAGGCGCGTCACCTGACGCTCGAGCTGACCGAGAACATCCTGATGCAGCGCGTCGAAGGCGCGATGGCCACGCTCGACGCCTTGCGCCGCATCGGCGTGGGCTTGGCGATCGACGACTTCGGCACCGGCTACTCGTCGCTGAGCTACTTGTCGAGCCTGCCGATCGACAGCCTGAAGATCGACCGCTCGTTCGTCAACGGCATGCGCGAGGGCTCCAAGGACGCCGAGATCGTCCGCGCCATCGTCTCGCTGGGCGCGGCGCTGGGCAAGTCGGTCGTCGCCGAGGGCATTGAAACCGGCTCGCAGTTCGCGCAGTTGCAGGCACTGGGCTGCGAGGGCGGGCAGGGCTATCACCTGGCGCGGCCGATGGCGAGCGGCGAGGTGGACGATTTGCTGGACGCGCTGATGATCGGCGCCGGGATTGGCAGCGAGCACTTCGTCGGCTCGGGCATGATGCCGATGACACGCCATTGACCCGTCACTGAGGCGCCGTTGACGCGGCGAGGGGCGCGCGCTGTGGGCCGCGACTTCCCGGTCTTCCTGCATCCGCGAACCAACGAAAAGCACGTGCTTGCGCGCACCGAGCGCAAGACCGCTGCCGGCTACCGGCTACCGCACAGGCGATCGTCGACGTCACGCGCCTTGACCGCAGCGCTCCGCGTAGCCCCAGGCCGGCAGCGACGCGGCAGTCCCGCGATAATCAAGGCCCCGATACCCGCACCTGAGCATGTCGCCTTCAGCCGAACAGCCCGCGTCGCCGCTGCAGATCAACGCCGACTTCGAACAGCGCGCGGTGATGCGGCCGTCCGACGCCTGCTGGCAGCCCTCACCACTGCCAGGCGTGCAGCGCTGGATGCTTGACCGTGTGGGCGGCGAGGTCGCGAGGGCGACCAGCCTGGTCCGGTACGCACCGGGCTCACGCTTCGAGCGCCACGTGCACGGCCGCGGCGAGGAGATACTGGTGCTCGACGGCGTATTCAGCGACGACAGCGGCGACCATGCGCGCGGCACCTACTTGCGCAACCCGCCGGGCAGCGCACATGCGCCACTGTCGCGCGAGGGCTGCCTGCTGTTCGTCAAGTTGCGTCAATTTGCAGTAGACGACCTGCAGCCTGTGCGAATCGCCACTCGGGCAGAACCGTGGCGGCAGGGGCTTGTGCCAGGCCTGGCGGTGATGCCGCTGCACGAGCACGACGGCATCTCGACCGCACTCGTGCGCTGGGCGCCGAACACCCAGTTCCATGCCCATGCGCACCCCGGCGGCGAGGAGATCCTGGTCCTCGACGGTGTGTTCCGCGACGAGTTCGGCGATTACCCCACGGGCAGTTGGCTGCGCAGCCCGCGCTGGAGCCGGCACGCCCCGTTCACCGGGCCCGAAGGCGCGCTCATCTACGTCAAGGTCGGGCACCTTGGCGCCGCGCTGATGGGTGGTTGAGCGCCACGCTGACGCAGACGCTGGTGCACGCGGCGCATGCGTCGCAGGCTCGGGCGCACTTTGGTTTGGCGGACCGGAACTCGCACTCACACTCGCAAGCGGAGGGTGATTTATCTTGAAGCTGCCGGTCACGAGCGCTCGCATAATGGCCGGGAACGACGCCAATGACGGTCGGCTCTGTTGTCGCCCGTGGTGTGTGTCAGGTGGAGCCGCAAGTTCTTCGCCCCGAAGCGGCCAGTCGAGACCATCGGTCCGCTGCGCCGACGCGCATACGGCATAGACCGGAAGCGGTCCCCTGATGGCTACCCCGGAGTCCTCGGCCGGCCGAAGATCCGCAAGTGTCTGTATGGACCCCTGGTCACGGCCTTCGTCGCGCTGTTTGCCGTGAGTGGGCTCATCACTCGGGCTGCCAAGGGCTTCGCCGAGCCTTCGACCCCTCGACGTTTAGCACCCAGCGCCACGTCCGCAGCTGCCGGCGCGGGTTCTTCCTCGATCCCGGTGCGACCAACCACGGAATTTACCAAGTAGGTCCGCCGTAAACACTGGGCGACTCACGTGTGGCAACGCTTGTTCACGAGAGCGTGGCGGCCGAGCGCATCGACCACTCTGCGAGCGGTCACGTGCCGGACCGCCCGTCCATTGCAACCTATCGGAGACTCGAATGAATCGTCCCACTTTCGGCGCTTGCGCCGTTGTCGCCGGAATGCTGTGCACCTTCGGCGCCAGCGCCGACGACAAGATTCCCACGATTGTCCAATTCAACGGAGCGATCGGCTCGCAACCGTTTGCGAACGTCGGCGGCGTGCCGGTGGCCAACGACGTGCTCGGCATCGCGCCCGGCGGAAGGCCCTGGGAACTGCGCAAGCTCCGCGCCGGTGTCGACATCAACGGCATGTTGCGGCTCACCGGCAAGGGCCTGTTGCTCGGCGGCGGCAACAACATCGGGCGGCCGGCAATTCCACGAAGCGTCCAGGCCACCCTGTTCTGCAACGAAGCCGGGACCAACCTGGCCTGGAATTCCGCAGCGGCGGCATTGGATGCGCAGGGCAACTTCTCGATCAGTGGCCCTCTCGCGCCGGTTGCACCCAACCTGTTGACGGCGCCGCCCAACCCCTGCAACCTGCCCATCCTGTTGATCCGCAATTCCACTGCCGCGACGGCGCCCGGCGGCGCTCCGGTTCCGGGCCCATGGTTTGCGGCAGGCATTCCCGACAGCGGCGACAACGACTGAACACGCACCGGCCGCCACCGCGTCCGAGACGCAAGGTTTGACCACGATTCGGCGGCGACCTCGCATTCCCAGACGCGGTGGATGCGAGATCCCGACGCTTGCGACCTCGACCAACTCGGGCTCACCGCCGGTGCGCCGGTAGACCCCATCGAGCACCAGTCAGTGCCGATGTGACCTGCAGCACCGGTGTCACCAGTTCCGGTGGCGTTGCCAGCAGCAGCCGCAGCGGGATCGGAAGCGACAGCACCCACTGGCGCACCGGCACGTGAAGGTTGACGCTATCGACCAGGTGCGCAGCGATTTGGGCGA
The DNA here is from genome assembly GCA_043774765.1 of Rhizobacter sp. Taxonomy (GTDB): domain Bacteria; phylum Pseudomonadota; class Gammaproteobacteria; order Burkholderiales; family Burkholderiaceae_C; genus LMDS01. Next base: position 5,963 of record JAYVTD010000003.1, read on the forward strand.
TGCGTCGCGCGCCGGGCGAGAGGCAAGACCCTCTGCGCTTGCAGCTGAAGGCTATGGGCTTGTCGTGGCCGCCGTCGCTGCAGCGCAGGCGTAGGAAGCCGTGCCGGAGGCTGGCGCCGGTGGTGGCCTCCAACTCGGCGATGAAGGCGGTCGCATGCTCGCGCTGCTGCTACTGAACGGCGATCTGTCCGCGGATCTCACCACCCGGGTTGGTCGTGCTGTGGACGTTGAAGTAGGTATTGCCGGCAGCGGTATCGGTTGCACCCTGCGCCGACAAGGTGGACGCCGACGGCGCAACGAACAAGTTCGTTGCGGCCGTCAATGTCGCCACGTTGGCAGGCCCGGAAACTCCGGTCGCGCCGGTATGGATGTGCGCAACCGTCGGTGCGGCGACGTTGTGCGTCACGTAGGCGACGATCACTTCACGGGTCGTCGAATCGAACACCAGGGTTCCGCGACCGGTCGCCGTCGAGCCGGTGGTCGGAACTTCCTGCGCGCCATTCAACGTCGCCAGACCAGCGCTGACACCGCCGCGCAAACTCAGCGAGCCGCGAATCTCGCCGCCCGGATAGGTCGTCGTATGAACGTTCATGTACAGCTCGCCGGCCAGCAGCGCCGCGTATTGGGCGTCGGTGAGCACCACTCCGGCGGGCACGGTGGCCGTCCTGCCGTCGGGGGCCAATATCAGGCCGATGATGACCGGGCCATTGGCCGCAGGGTTGCCGGCCGGAGCCTGGTGGATGTGATGCCCGCCGGTGCTTGGTGTCAGTCCGGCGAAGCTCACACCGCCGGTGATTTCCTTGGTCGCCGGGTTGACGATCACGCTGCCGCGGCCGGTGGCCGCCGACCCGTTCGGCGGGCTCTCCTGCGCCGACGACAGGTTCGCCGAGCGGACCACGCTGGTGCAGGTGACCATCACATTGCTGATGTTGGTCGCCCCCATCGTTCCCGAGCCGTTGGCGACGTTGCAGTTCTGCGCCCCGTTCGCGCTGACGGCGTAGCTCGCACCATTCGTCAAGCCGGCGGGAAAGGTGAAAGTGCCGGCGCTGGCCAGCGTGACATCGCCCGCGCCGTTGAGTTGCAACACGACCGGGCCGACCGAGCCCGACAGCGTGCCACCAACGGTGTAGGTGGGCGCTGCGCTGTCCCCACCTCCACCGCCACACGAGACGAGGCCCGCCAGGGCAGCAGATGTGATCAAGCCAGTCAAGGCATTCCGGAAGTTCATGACGATCTCCTGTTGGGTCGGGTGCAATCCCGGGCCGTCTCCGGTATCGCTCTGGGTTGTCCGATCAGGTCAGCGCGGCGTGGATCTGCGAGAGACAGCATCCGCCGCCACGCGGCCCGCGCCGCACGCACGGGCGACGGCAGCCCTGTATACGTCCGCATCGTCCGGGTCATTCCTCAACATTCTCGAAAATTCCTTGGCGACAGGACCGTCTTCGGTAACGACGACGTGGCGTGAGCGCAGTTGCACGCCAAGTCATACACGCTTCTGTGTAGGTAGAAGACGACATCAAAAGGTCGCTGCTGCCGATGGTCGAAGGCCGCGTGGATCCCGATCATGGGCATATCCGATTTCCATGAAGGTTCTATGCACCCGCCCCTGTTTCACACCGGCGACCCCCGACGCAACCAGCTGTTGGCT
>JAYVTD010000004.1:0-2952 GCA_043774765.1 Rhizobacter sp.
CTGCGCCGCACGCTGGAGAACGGCGACGCCGCGCTGGTGCCCTTCGTGGCGCGTAGCGCCGCTTCCGATTTCGTGGCCCGCAGTGCCGAGCCGGCCGCCCACCCGCTCGCCACGCACGACGACATCTTCGTCACCGGCATCGGCTCCAGCACCACCTACCCCGACTACAAACCCGCGCCCTTCATCGTCGCGTCGAAGGTCGAGGGTGTGGACATGGTCACCGTCGTGACCGAAGGCATCTTCAGCTACTGCAGCCTGAAGGTAAAGATCGACACCGACCGCTGGCTCGGTCCCGAGCAGGCCAACGTGCGCTGCAAGGGCGAGGTGGTGGGCCACGTGACGACGGCCGAATACGGCTCGCAGATGCTGTCGCTCGGCGGCGTGCACCACCTCACCGGCGGCAGCAAAAAAGAAGGGCGTGTCACCTGCGACATGATGCTGGCGCTGGGCAACAAGCAGGCGGTCGAGATGTCGATCGACGGCGGCGCGCAGGTCGTGATCCAGGCCGGCCGTGCGCCCATCGTCAACGGCGTGGAAGAGCAGCGCATGCGGGTCGGCTGCGGCTCGGCGACCGTCGGTATCTTCGCGAAACAGTTCTTCGGCCAGGCCGACGAGGTCGTCGTCGTCGACGACCACATCACCGGCTTGTTGACCTTGCACCAGGCCGGGCGCTGCCTCGACATGCGCCCTTCGGGTATCAGGATTCGCGGGCGCAAGTCGACACCCGGGCGTTATTTCCAGGTCGCCAACCCCGGCATCGGCTGGGGCGGCACCGACATCGACGATCCGCTCTCGATCATCGAAGGCTGGGACGAGAGCGTCGCATGGCCGGGCCTGAAACTGCTGATGGTCTCGACCACCGGCGAGCACGCCGCGTGGTACGTGCTCGACGACGCGCTGGTGCCACAACCGACCGCCATGCCGGCGGCGATCCGCACGGTCGTCGAGCGCATCGGCGAAAACTGCGAACCGTCGCTCGCGACCGTGTTATTCCTCGGCGGCGCCGGTGGCAGCCTGCGCGCCGGCGTCACCGACAACCCGGTATTGCTGACGCGCCGCATCAAGCAGGCCATGGTCAACGTGACTTGCGGCGGCGCACCGGCCTACGTGTGGCCGGGCGGCGGCATCACGGTGATGTTCGACGTGATGCGCATGCCCGATAACAGCTTCGGCACCGTGCCCACCCCGGCCATCGTGGCGCCGATCGAATTCAGCATGGCGCTGGACGAATATCAAACGCTCGGCGGCCACATGGCGCAGGTGCGCTCGCTCGCCGACGTGCTGCGCAGCGGTGCATGGCACAACGACGGCGCACCGACCGCGCGGCGCTTCGAAGTGCTGCCGTCCGGCAACGCCTGGCCGCTGGGGCAGCCGCCCCTGCTGGGTTGACATGCCCGCCCGACGCGCCTTGCTTGACCCCGGCCGCTGGCACTTTCAGCACGGTCCGATCGACATCGTGATCGGCGCCGAAGGTGATGCCGCTGTGGTGGCCGCCGCGCACGAAGCGGCGTGGGCGCGCTTCCTGACCGTGCTGCCCGAACTCGTGGCCGAGTTGCGCGCGCTGCGCTTGCCGGTGCGTGGGCCATGCGCCTTGCAGGGTGTGGTCGCGCGCCGCATGTGGCACGCTTGCCGGCCGTATCACTCGCAATTCATCACGCCGATGGCGGCGGTGGCCGGGTCGGTGGCGCAGGAACTGGTCGTCAGTTATCAACGCGAAGGCGTATCGCGCGCCTGGGTCAACAACGGCGGCGACATCGCCGTGCACCTGGCGCCCGGCGCCTCGGTGAAGGTCGGCCTGTTCGCCGACCTGGCGCGTTTCGACCCTTCGCAGCCCACGCTGCAAACCGACGGCCACTTCGAGGTGCACGCTGCGATGCCGGTGCGTGGCATCGCCACCAGCGGCTGGCGCGGCCGCAGTTTTTCGCTCGGCATCGCCGACAGCGTGACCGTGCTCGCCCGCACCGCCGCGATGGCCGATGCCGCCGCCACTGTGATCGCCAACGCGGTCAACGTGCATGACACCCGCATCGAGCGCCGCCCGGCGAACCAGCTCAAGGACGATTCCGACCTCGGTGACATCGAGGTGACGGTCGACGTGCCGCCTCTCGAGGAAGCGCAGGTGGCGCGTGCGCTGCAGGCCGGCGAGCGTCGCGCCCGCGAATTGCAGCGTGAAGGCCTGGTTCATTCGGCCGTGCTCGTATGCCAACATCGCCTCATCCGCGTTGAAGCACGGGTGCCGGTAGCGGCTTCCCTCGAACTTGGTTCAGTATTTGCTCAATGAAATCATGATTCAAATCCGCCGCGTTTTCACGCACGTCGAAGACATCCACCACGAGTTCGGCCCGCCTGCGACCGTGCCGCTGCGCCGCGGTGCGATCGGTGCGGTATTGACCAACCCGTTCGCCGGCCGATACGTCGAAGACATCGTGACGATGATGGACGCGCTGCAACCGGTCGGCATCGACATGGCGCAGCGCCTGCGCGCCGCGATGGACGTGCCGGTAGAGCGCATCGAGAGTTACGGCAAGGGCGCCATCGTCGGCGCGAACGGCGAGCTTGAACACGGCGCGCTGTGGCACGTGCCAGGCGGTTATGCGATGCGCGAGCTGCTCGGCTGGAAGGGCGACCGCAACGCCTACGCCCAAGGCAAGGGCTCGGCGCCGTCCACCGGCCAGCCCGCCAACGCGCTGGCCATCGTGCCGTCCACCAAGAAGGTCGGCGGCCCGGGCGCCACGCTTGACGTGCCGATGACCCACATCAACGCCGCCTACGTGCGCAGCCATTTCGACGCGATCGAAGTGCGTGTGCCCGGCGCGCCGCTGCCCGACGAGATCGTGTTCTTTCTCGTGATGAGCACCGGCGCACGGGTGCACGCGCGGGTCGGCGGCCTGAAGGCGCAAGACATCGCGCAGTGGAACGGCCTGCGCTGAAAATACGAGGACCAGAAACATG
>JAYVTD010000005.1:0-13245 GCA_043774765.1 Rhizobacter sp.
TCGCAGCCGGGCACGCTCGCCGCGCTGGCGGCACAGCACGTTCTGTTCGGCACCGGCCCTTACGGCCACCCGGCCAGCGGCACGCCGGTGTCCTTGCCGCGGATCCAGCGCGCCGAACTGCAGGCCTTGCACTCGCAGCGCTTCCGCCCCGACAACGCGGTGCTGGTGTTGTCCGGCGACCTGGACGCCGCCACCGCACTGAAGTTGGCGAACAAACACTTCGGCGGCTGGAAGAAGCCGACGACGACCTTGCCGACGGCCAGTCTGGCGAGCGCCGGGCTGCCGCTCGAGCTGACCGTGATCGACATGCCGCAATCCGGCCAGGCGGCCGTGGTCGTGGTCTTGCCGATCCCCGACAGCGAACGCGACCGCGCGACCCGCGACGTGATGAACTCTGTGCTCGGTGCGGGTTACTCGTCGCGCCTGAACCAGGAAATCCGCATCAAGCGCGGCCTGAGCTACGGCGCCAGCAGCCGCCTCGAGGCACGCCTCGAAGGCGGTGTGCTGAGGGTCTCGGTGCAGACCAAGAACGAGTCGGCGGCCGAGGTGCTGGGGCTGGTGCAGGGCGAGCTCGACGGGCTGGTCAAGGCGCCGGTCGGAAGCGATGAGCTGGCAGCGCGCAAGGCCACTCTGATCGGCAACTTCAGCCGCAGCGTCGAAACCACCGCCGGGCTGAACGAAGCCGTGGGCTCGCTGATCGTCGCCGGCCGCTCGCCGGCCGAGCTGCAGCGGCGCATCGAGACGCTGGTGGCGGTGAGCCCGGCCGAGATTCAGGCCTACGCCGCCGCCACGCTATTACCAGCGCGCCGGCGCGTGGTGGTGGCCGGCGTAGCGGCGCAGTTCATGGAGGCGCTGAAAGCCCAAGGCGGCGCTGTCGTGATCGTCCCGCAGGACGCGCTCGACCTGGAACGGGGCGACTCGCTGACGCGGCGCTGAGCAGCGCGGCGGGCGGGCGGGCGGGTTTTACCCTGATCACCGGCCAAAACACAATCCCTTGCCCGATCCCGACCTTGTCTTGCACGTCGGGTCGCGAATGCTGGGACAATACATGCCTTCGGTTGGGGCCGCCCTCCCGGCAGCCCGATCGCTTGCATACCTTTTCAGGGACCGCCATGGCCACCCGTCGTCCTTCTCCCGCCTCTACCACCCCCGACACCTCGCAGAAGCTGCGCCAGACGCAAGCCGAGTACGTGGCCGCACGCCCAGCCGGCGAGCCTGGCGTGAAGCCGATGATGTCGAGCTCGAAGATGTACGTCTGCCGCCGCTGCCAGGCCAATTTCAAGACCGGCGACGGCAAGCCCGACGCGCGCCTGCCCGGCCTGGGCAAGTGCAACAAGTGCCTCGCCGCCGCCACGGCCGCGCTCGCCGCTTGACCTGAGCCGCTCCGTTGCGGCCCGCGCGGGTCGCGGCCGGCGATTTCAGTGCCCGGGGCTGCAGCCCGGGGCCAGCCGCGCCAGCACGTGCGCGGCCATGCCGAGCGCCAATTGGTGCTCGCCGATGAAGATCTTCCCGACCTTCTCCTGTTCGAGCAAGGCCGCGTCCACCAGGTCGTGGCTGCGCACGACGAGCTCGACGGCCGGGTTCAGCGCGTGGGCCACCTCGGCCATCTTGCGCACGCCGAAGGTGTCGGGCGTGGCGATCACCAACAGCGCGGCACGCGCGATGTGGGCCTGGATCAGCACCGCCGGGTCGGTGGCATCGCCACACACCGCCGGCACGCCTTCTTCACGCAGGCGCTCGACGATCTCGCGGTTCTGCTCGGCCACTACGAAGGGCACCGCCCGTTCTTTCAGCGCCTGCGCGATGCGCCGCCCGACCCGCCCGTAGCCCACCAGCACCACCTGGCCCGTGAGCAGCGACTGGTCGACCGACATCGGCAGCTCGGCCAGCGGGTCGTCGGGCTGCTCGAGCCGCCGCGCCAGCGCCGAGCGTTTGCGCAGCCAGGCCTGCAGCGGGTCGATGGCGCCGAACAGCAGCGAATTGAGCGCGATCGAGATCAGCGCGCCGGCCAGGATCAGGTTCTGGCCTTCGACCGACAAGAGCTTGAGCCCCACCCCAAGACCGGCCAGGATGAACGAAAACTCGCCGATCTGCGCCAGGCTCGCGCCGACCGTCAGCGCGCTGTTCAGCGGGTAGCGAAAGGCCACCACCAGGGCGATCGCGGCGAGCGTCTTGCCGAGCACGATGATGGCCACGACCACCAGCACCTTGAGCGGCTCGTCGATCAGCACCCGCGGGTCGAACAGCATGCCGACCGAAACGAAGAACAACACCGAGAACGCGTCGCGCAGCGGCAGCGACGCTTCGGCCGCGCGGTGGCTGAATTCCGACTCGCGCATCATCATGCCGGCGAAGAAGGCGCCGAGCGCGAACGACACGTCGAAGAGCTTGGCCGAGCCGTAGGCCACGCTCACGGCGCCGGCGATCACGCACAACGTGAACAGCTCGCGCGAGCCGGTGCGCGCCACCAGCCACAGCAGGCGCGGGAACACCCGCCGCCCGACCACCAGCATCAGCGCGATGAAGGCGCCCACCTTGGCCAGCGTGATGCCGAGGGTGGCCCACAGGTTCTGGCCGGCTGCCGCATCGGCGCCCGCCCCACCCAGCAGCGGCGCCAGCGCCGGCAGCAACACCAGCACGAGCACCATCACCAGGTCTTCGACGATCAGCCAGCCGACCGCGATCTGGCCGTTGACCGAGGCCAGCACACCGCGCGCTTCGAGCGCCCGCAGCAGCACCACGGTGCTCGCGACCGACAGCGCCAGCCCGAAAACCAGCGACGCGCCCAGGGTCCAACCCCACCAGGTGGCCACGCCCAAGCCCATCGTGGTGGCGACGACGATCTGCAGCAAGGCCCCGGGGATCGCGATGCGCCTGACCGCGAGCAGGTCGTCGAGCGAGAAGTGCAGGCCGACGCCGAGCATCAGCAGCATCACGCCGATTTCGGCGAGCTGACCGGCCAGCGCCACGTCGGCGACGAAACCCGGCGTGGCCGGGCCGATCACGATGCCGGCGAGCAGATACCCCACCAGCGGCGGCAGCTTCAGCCGCGCCGCGCCGTAACCGAATATCAGTGCCAAGCCGAAACCGGCGGCAATCGTGGAGATCAGGCTGACGTCGTGGGGCATTCGGTCCGGTTGCTGCGTGGCGAAGATTCGCGCGCAGAGTCTAAAGGCAGGCCTTGCCCCCGGCCGGGCAAGGCCCGTGGGCGTTCAGCAGGCCAGCAATTCGCCGCGCTTGCGGATCGCCTCCTGCGCCTTGCTGATGGCATAAGCCAGGGCCGCGTCGGCCGACTCCCAGCGATGGCCGCAGGCCAAGCCTTCGTCGCGCAGTACTTCGCGCGGCACGCCGGGTTCGCCGTGCACACGCTGCACGATCATCGTCGCGGTGTAGCCGTCGCCCTTGAGCGCCTCGAGCGCGCCAGCGTAGATGCGGTAGTCACCGATTTCACGTTCATCGAATCGCATGGATGTCGCTCCGGCCGGCGCCTTGCCTGCCCATGCGACGAATGATCGGCGCCGCCACGCCCTTTTGCCATCCACCACAAGGGGGAGCCCTGACCAAGGTCACTTTCCGTGGGGCTTCAGCGCGCGACCCCGAACCGGGCTTCGCCCTGGCGTCGGAATTCCTTCGGCGTCATGCCCTTGATCTCGAGAAAACGCCGGTTGAAGTTGGCCACGTTGTTGAAGCCGCAGTCGTAGCAGACGTTGCTGATGTAGCGGTCGGTCTCCATCAGCAGCTGGCAGGCGCGCGAGATGCGCAGGCGGTTCACGAAGTCGGTGAAGGTGTTGCCGGTGGCGCGCCGGAAGTAGCGCGAGAACTGGCTTTCGCTCATGCCCACACGCTGGCTCAGCTCGGCCATCGAGAAGGTTTCGGTCGCGTGCTCGGTGATGTGGTCGACGATGGCGCTGATCTGCGCCAGCGACTTGTCGTCTTCGAAACTCTGCAGCGGCGTGCTCGACAGCAGCCGGTAGTCGGTGCACTCGGCCAGCTCGCCGAGGAAACCCAGGAATTCGGTAAAGCGCTTGAGCCCGTGCAGGTGCTTGATGCGGTCGAAGTTGGCGCGCGCCCGATCGGTCATGCCGAAAAACTCGATGCCCAGGCGCGCGCGCTCCAGCAGCGGCAGCACCTCGCGCAGCTCGGGCACCAGCTCGGCGGCGCGCCGCAGCGGTTCGTCGCTGAACTGCAGCACCACGTCGCGCTGGGCCACGCCTTCGGGGCCGACGTCGCTGGAGATCCAGTTGTGCGGCAGGCGCGGGCCGGTCAGCACCAGATGGCCGGGCTCGAAGTGGCCGATGTAGTCGCCGACGAAGACCTTGCCGCGGGTCTGCACGATCAGGTGCAGTTCGTACTCTTCGTGGTAGTGCCAGCGCACCAGCGGGTTCGGGAAGCCGTGCTCCAGGCAGCGCACGTAACCGTAGCTGCCTTCGGGCTCGTAGCCGAGCGTGGCGTCACGAACGAAGTCGTGTTCGAGCTCGGGGGTGCGGGATCGTTTGAGGTTCATGCGGGTCGGGAGCGCGACGCTTTCATCGTGCCATTTTCAGCTCATCACGTTGCCGCCGTCCACGTTCAGCGTCTGCGCCGTGATGTAGGCCGATGCGGCGCTTGCCAGAAACACCGCCGCACCGGCGATGTCTTCGGGCAGGCCCATGCGCCCCAGCGGCACCGCCAAGCCGACGGCCTTCTTCTTCTCGCCGAGCGGCAGGCCCTCGGCCTGGGCGAACAGCGCGTCGACATGTGCCCACATCGGCGTGTCGACCACGCCTGGCGAAATGCCGTTGACGCGAATGCCGTGTGGCGCCATCGCCAGCGCCGCCGACTGGGTGTAGCTGATCACCGCCGCCTTGCTCGCGCAGTAGTGCGCGACCAGCGCTTCGCCGCGGCGCCCGGCCTGCGAGGCGAGGTTGATGACACTGCCTTTCGCGCCGCCCTCCACCATCTGCTTCAACACCGCCTGCATCGTGAAGAACATGCCTTTGACGTTGACGTCGAAGATGCGCTGGTAGCTGGCCTCGCTGGCTTCGAGCAGCGGCGCCAGGTCGAACACTGCGGCATTGTTGAAGAGCGTGGTGATGGTTCCGAAGCGCGCCCGCGCGGCCGCCACCATCGTGGCCACACCGTCTGCCTTTGCGACATCGGCGCCGACGTAGTGCAGCTTGTTCGGGTGGCGCGCGATCAGCGCCTGCAGCCCGGCCGAAGGCGTGGCCGCGATGTCGGCGGCGCTGCAACTCGCACCTTCGTCGAGGTAGGCCTTCGTCACCGCAAGGCCGATGCCGCCGCCAGCACCAGTGATCAGCGCGTGGGTCGAGTTGAGTTGTTCAGCCATGGCCGTTTTCCCGAAGAAACTGCAGCACTTCGCGGTGTGCTTGCTTGATCGCGGCCGTGAGCCGCTCGTTGCCGGCCAGCGGCCCCCACAGGATCGGGTCGCGGCAGAAGGCGGCCAGCGGGTCGGGTGCATCGAACAGCGCATGGGCCGCCACAGCGTCCATGCCCTGGTCATGGTACGCACAGGCCAGCTCGCCGCGGTGCCAGCGGCCGAGAAACTCGAAGAACAGCGCCGGCAGCTTGGCGGTCTTCAGCACCGAGGCATCGCGTGCCAGGCATTCCTGCAGCGTGGGCCACAGAAAGCCGGGAATCTTCGCGAAACCGTCCATCGCCACGCGCTGGTTAGTGTCTTGCAGGTAGGGGTTGCTGAAACGATCGAGCACCACGTCGCGGTACGCGGCCAGATCGAGCGGGTACGGGTGCATCGAGGCGTGCAACGACGGCATCACGTCCTCGGTCACGTAGTCGAAGGCCATCTTGCGAATGGCCGGGTGCGCCACGCCTTCGTGGATGTACTGCATGCCGAGCAGCGTGCCGGCCCAGGCGAAACAGCTGTGGCTCGAATTGAGGATGCGGATCTTCGCTTCTTCGTACGGCAGCACCGAAGCCACCATCTGTGCGCCAGCGTTCTCCCAGGCCGGGCGGCCGTTGATGAAATGGTCTTCGATGACCCATTGAATGAACTTTTCGCCCATCACCGGCGCACCGTCTTCGACACCGGTCGCGGCTTTCACGCGCAGCGCCACGTCGGGCAAGGGCCGCGGCGTGATGCGGTCGACCATGTCGTTGGGCGTGCTGGTGTTTTCATGCACCCAGTCGAGCAGGGTTTTCTCGCCGCGCCGCGCCAGGAAGTCGGTGAAGCCGGCCTGGAACCTTTCGCCGTTGCTGCGCAGGTTGTCGCAGTTGAGCAGCGTGACCGGGCCGCCGCCGCACTTCATGCGCTCGGCCAGGATCGCGGCGAGCGCGCCGTAGATCGTGCCGCGCGTCTTGCCGGCGAGATCGGACGCGAGCTCGGGGTAACTCGTCTCCAGTCGGTTGTTGCTGTCGAGGTAATAACCGGCTTCGGTCACGGTGAAGGAGATGATGCGGGTGTTGGCATCGGCGCCGAGCGCAACCAGCCCGGCCAGCGTTGGTTCGTAGGGCACGACGTGTCGGATCGACGTGATGCGCTCGTAGTGGCGTTCACCCGCAGGTGACACCGTTTCCAGCGTGTACGCCCCACCCTGCTTCTGCAGTGCGGCGACCGTCTCAGTCATGTCGGGCCGCAGGTTGCCACCCGCCAGCACCCAGGAAGAGTCGCCCTGATCGATCAGCCGCTGCAGGTAAACCGCCTGGTGCGCACGGTGGAACGAGCCGAGCCCGAGGTGAAGAATGATGTGAGGAGTCGAGGCCATGATGATCTAGGCGGCTTGCTGCACCGGGCGCAAGACACGGCCTTGTTTGTCGAAGAAATGCAGCGCGTTCGGATCGATCTCGACGCTCACCGCATCGCCCACGTGCAGCGCCGTGCGCTCGCTCTGGCGCGACACCAGCGGCGCGCCCGAGGCCACGGTGGTGTGGATCAGCGTGTCGGCGCCGAGCGACTCGATCAGCGTGACTTTCGCGCTGATCGCACCCCCCGCCGGCAGCACCCGCACGCCTTCCGGGCGCACCCCCACCGAGCCGTCGGCCGGCAGGCGGTCCCCCGCCACGCGCGTGAGCTCGGGCAAGGCGTTGGCCGGCATCACGTTCATCTGCGGCGTGCCGATGAACTGCGCCACGAACTGGTTGGCCGGGCGGTCGTACAGCTCCAGCGGCGAGCCGACCTGCTCGATCAGTCCGTCGCGCAACACCACCACGCGGTCGGCAAGTGTCATCGCCTCGATCTGGTCGTGCGTGACGTAGATCGTGGTCGCACCGAGCGCGCGGTGCAGCGCGGCGATCTCCACCCGGGTCTGACCGCGCAGCGCCGCGTCGAGGTTCGACAGCGGCTCGTCGAACAGGAAGACCTTGGGCGCACGCACGATCGAGCGGCCGATCGCCACGCGCTGGCGCTGCCCGCCCGACAGCTCCTTCGGCGTGCGGTGCAGGTAGTCGGTGAGATTCAGGATCTTCGCGGCGCGCGCGACCTTCTCGTTCATCACCGCCTTGTCGACCTTGGCCAGCTTGAGCGCGAACGACATGTTCTCGAACACGGTCATGTGCGGGTACAGCGCGTACGACTGGAACACCATCGCCAGCTCGCGCTTGCTCGACGCCAGCTCGGTGATGTCACGCCCGTCGAGTTCGATGCGGCCTTCGGTCACCGGCTCGAGCCCCGCGATGATGCGCAGCAGCGTCGACTTGCCGCAGCCCGACGGCCCGACGAAGACGACGAACTCGCCCTTCTCGATCGTCAGGTCGATGCCTTTGATCGTGCGCACCGGGCCGAATTCCTTGACGATGCCTTTGAGTTGCAGGAATGACATGGTGGTCTCCGTGATCTCTTGATTACTTCACCGCGCCGAAGGTCAGGCCTTGCACGAGCTGCTTCTGGCTGAACCAGCCGAACACGATGATCGGTGCAATGGCCAGCAGCGAAGCAGCCGACAACTTGGCCCAGAACAAGCCCTCGGGGCTCGAGTACGACGCGATCAATGCCGCCAGCGTGCCGGCCTTGGCGGCCGACAGGTTCAGCGACCAGAACGCCTCGTTCCACGACAGCACCAGGCACAGCAGGCCGGTCGACGCCAGGCCGCCCATGCCGAGAGGCAGGATCACGTAGCGGAACTCGTTCCAGATGCCGGCACCGTCCATGCGCGCGGCTTCGAGAATGTCGGGCGGAATGTCCTTGAAATAGGAGTACAACATCCACACCATGATCGGCAGGTTCGACATCGTGAACACGATGGTCAGGCCGGTCAGCGTGTCCAGCAGACCGCTGCTCTGCGCCATCACGTACACCGGCACCAGCGCACCCACGGCCGGCATCATCTTGGTGGAGAGCATCCACAGCAGCAGGTCGCGGGTCTTCTTCGTGCGGAAGAACGCCATCGAGTAAGCGGCCGGCGCAGCGATCAGCAGGCCCAGCACGGTCGACAGCACGCTCGTGACGAGCGAGTTCTTCGCGTAGAGCAGATAGTCGCTGCGCTCCTGCACCTCGGTGAAGTTCTCAAGCGTGGGCTTGAAGGTCAGCAGCGGCGGCACGCTGATCGCCTGCAGCTCGGTCTTGAACGACGTCAGGAAGAGCCAGAACAGCGGGAAGAAGATCAGCAGCGTGATGGCCCACGCGGCGACGCTGCGGATGACGAGCGGAAGGTGTTTCATCGCGCTTCCTTAGTCGAGGTTCTTGCCGATCATGCGGATCAGGAATATCGCCGCCACGTTGGCCAGCAGCACCGCGAACAGCGCGCCTGCCGAAGCCACGCCCACGTCGAAGTTCATCAGCGCCTGCTTGAAGATCAGGAACGCGATGTTGGTGCTCTCGTTGCCCGGGCCGCCGCCGGTCGTCGTGAAGATCTCGGCGAACACGCTCATCAGGAAGATCATCTCGATCATCACCACCACCGCGATCGGCCGCGCCAGGTGCGGCAGGTACAGGTACCAGAACTTCTGCAACGCATTGGCGCCGTCCATGCCCGCGGCTTCGAGCTGGTCGCGGTCCATCGACTGCAAGGAGGTGATGAAAATCAGGCAGGCGAACGGCAGCCATTGCCAGGCCACCATCGTGATCACCGAGCCGAGCGGGAAGTCGGTCAACCAGTCGATCGGCTGCCAGCCGAAGAAGATCGAGACCTGCGCGAGCACGCCATAGATCGGGTTCATCATCATGTGCTTCCACAGCAGCGCATTCACGGTGGGCATCACGAAGAACGGCGAGATCAGCATCACACGCACGATGCCGCGGCCGGGAAACGGGTCGTTGACGAGCAGCGCCAGCAGCACACCGAACACGACCGTGATGATGATCACCGCGCTCAGCAGCAGCAGCGTGTTGCCCACGGCGGCGCCGAAGTCGGGGTCGGTGACGAAGAAGTGGTAGTTCGCGAGACCGATCCACTCTTTTTCGCCCGGCTGCATCAGGTTGTAGCGAACGAGAGAGAAGTAGATCGTCATCACCAGCGGCACGATCATCCACAGAAACAGGGAGATCACGGCCGGCGCGAACAATACGCGGGGCAGGAAGCGTTTCATGGCGGCAGCGCTGGCGCGCGTTGGGGGGAGCGGGGTTCGACAGGGCGATACGGGTCACCCGAACGAACGTCAGCAGGATGAAGCTCGAACCGAGGCTGCCGCGCGAGCGGCGGCCTCGTGGCGCGGCTTATTTGTAGTAGCCGCCCTTGCGCATTTCGCGGTCGGCCGCGAGCTGCGAAGCCTTCAGCGCCGCGTCGACCGTGGACTTGCCGGCGAGTGCCGAGCTCATCTGCTGGCCCACCGCCACACCGATCGCCTGAAACTCAGGGATCGCTGCGAATTGCACGCCGACGTACGGCGACTTGGGCAGCGTCGAGTCGTTCGGGTTGGCGCTGTCGATGGCCTTTTTCTCGGCTTCGGCGAAGCGCGCCGCCTTCAGGAACTCGGGCGTGGCATAGGTCGACTTGCGCGTGCCGGTGGGCACCGAAGCCCAGCCTTTTTCCTTGGCAACGAGCTGGATGTAGGCCTTCGAGGTCGACCAGTTGATGAACTTCTGCGCCGCGTCAGCGTTCTTCGTGCCGGCGGGAATGGCGAGCGCCCAGGCCCACAGCCAGTTCGCGCCCTTTGTCGTGACGCTGTACGGTGCCTGTGCGAACGCGACCTTGTCGGCGACCTTGCTCTGTTTCGGATCGGTGATGAACGAGGCCGCAATCGTCGCGTCGACCCACATCGCGCACTTGCCTTCGTTGTAGAGCGCGAGGATCTCGTTGAAGCTGTTCGCCGACGAGCCGGGCGGGCCGTACTTCTTCAGCAGGTCGACGTAGAACGTGACCGCGTCGTGCCAGGGCTTGGACTCGAGCTGCGGCTTCCACGACATGTCGAACCACTGGCCGCCGAAGCTGTTGACCATCGTCGTGATGAACGCCGCGTTGTCGCCCCAACCCGGCTTGCCGCGCAGGCAGATGCCGTACACGCCGTTCTTCGGGTCGTGCACCTTGGAGGCGGCCACGCGCACCTGCTCCCAGGTCGGGCGCTCTTCGAACTTGATGCCGGCCTTGTCGGTCAGGTCCTTGCGGTACATCAGCATCGAGCTTTCGCCGTAGAACGGCGCGGCGTAAAGCTTGCCGTCGACCGACAAGCCACCGCGCATCGCGGGCAGCAGGTCGTCGACGTCATAAGTGGCGTCGGGCTTGATCTCATTCAACCAGCCCTTCTTGCCCCAGATCGGGGTTTCGTACATACCGATCGTCATCACGTCGAACTGCCCGCCCTTGGTGGCGATGTCGGTCGTGACACGCTGGCGCAGCACGCCTTCTTCGAGCGTGACCCACTTCAGCTTGATGTCGGGGTTGGCGGCTTCGAAGTGCTTGCCGAGTTTTTGCATTTCGATCATGTGGCCGTTGTTCACGGTGGCAATGACCAGGTCGAGCGCAGAGGCAGACGCTGCCGCCACGACACCGAGCCCGAAGGCGAGTGCAGTCCTGAACTTCATGTGCTTGTCTCCTTGTTGTACGAAGGGGTGCGACGGGGTTGTGCACACCTGCCAACGGAAGATAGGCGTATTCAGTTGCCGTATTTGGTACGGGCATTGCGACTGCTGATACTCAATTGCGCTGCCCGACCGGGGTTTACCTGTATCGGCAGCTTGGCAGCGTCGGGCCTGGAGCCGCCGGTTCGCCAACGAACAGGGCGTGCGCGGTCAGCGGCGCGCTGCGGCTGGCGTTTCGATGTCGAGCCCACGCTCGGGCGACTCGAACACCTGCGCTTCACCCGGCGCCTGCTCGACCAGTTCTTCGATGACGAAACGGCCATAGCGCTGCGCGGCCACCGCCTTCATGCTGCGTGCGACGACCGCCACACGCTCGGCCAGTTCGTCGTCGGGAGCGTGCACCACAAGGAAGCTGCAGCCGCTCTCGGCCAGAGCGCGGTGCGCCTTGACGAGGTTCAGCTCCTGGCCGAGCGAGGCCAGTACGCTCGCGGCCTTCACGTCGGCATCGACCTGCGTTTTCATCTCGTCGGGAGTGAAGCGCACCAGCGCAGCGGCCGCGAAGCCCTGCTGCAGCAGCGTTTGCGCCGCGGCCTGCTGGTCGGCAGCCGAGCGAAAGGCGATGACGATGTGGCCCACCGGCTTGAAGACGCCGAAAGCTTCGGGAAGATTGTTCTTTTCCATGCGGTTCTCGTGTGCACCACAACCGACGTGGCTGTGCTGAGACCATGGTGCCGCCGCGCGGCGAGCGGCGTGGCCGGACGAGTGCGCGTTCGCCTGTCAGAAAACGCCGGCACGGCCAGCCAGAAGCTTGCGCAGATACTGAACTACAACACGACCTTACTCGGTGACACGCACGTCGGCGGCGGCACCTTCGGCGAAGAAGGCATAACCCGTGTTCTGCCGCTTGGCGCGGTACATCGCGTTGTCGGCGCTCTTCAGCAAGGCTTCGGCGCTGGCGCCATCGGTCGGGCAGACCGCGATGCCGATGCTGGCGCGGACCGTCAGCTTGAGCTGGCCGATCTTCATCGGCGCGCTCACCGCGTCGAACATCTTGCACGCGAGGTGGCTGAGCTGTTCGCGGCTCGGCACGTCGGCCAGCAGGCAGGCGAACTCGTCGCCGCCGACCCGGCTGACCATGTCGTCGGCCCGAACGCTGCGGGCCAGGCGCGCCGCGACGATGCGCAGCAATTCGTCTCCGGCATCATGGCCGTGTTCGTCGTTGACGGCCTTGAAACCGTCCGAGGTCGAGGTAGAGCAGCGCGAGCCCCTGGCGCCGCAGCTCGGGGTCGGCGAGCGCGTGTTCGAGCCGCTCTTGAAAGCAGCTGCGGTTGGGCAGTGCCGTCAGGCTGTCGTGCGAGGCCAGGTGCCGCGCATGCTGTTCGTCGGCCCGCGTGGCCGTGAGCTGATCGCGCGCCCGCGCCAGCACGTTTTGTGTTTCGATGACCTCGCGTTCAAGCTGCTGCCGACGGGTGAATTCGTGCGACAGCGTGAGCTGGAGCTGGTCGAGTGCGTTCACGCATTCCAGCACGCTGGCCTGGACCTTGTGCGCGGCGTCGGGCAGCTGGTGGTCGGGCAGCACGGCCAGCAGTTCGCCGACCGTCAGCCGCAGCCTGGACTTGACGGCGCTCAGCAACTCTTCCCAGTCGCCGATCGCGACATCGCACGACACGGCCGGCAGGCTGTCGTTCAGCGGCGACGCAGGGGCGTCGGGCGCGGCCGTTGGCGTCAACCGACGCGGGCGCGCAGGGGCATCGCCGCCCGGCGTTTGGGTGGGGGCAGATCGGCTCATGGCGAGCCCTCGGTGAGTGGAGTCGTTCGCACCGTGGTGGTTTCGGTCAGGGGAAGCAGACAGGGGCCGTTCACGTGCGGCCCCGCCTCGCCTTCTACTCCGCCGCGTGCTTTCCGTCTGTACGCCAGCGCACATGTCACCACGGCGCACGGATGGGCCGGCCGCCGCGCTCCTTGGCCCCCGTTTTACGGCCTGAGCGGGTGCTCGAAAAAGAACCGCAGCATCTCGCGCGTGGCATCGGGCCCCGCGGCATCGGTGTACGAGCCCGCGGCCCGGCCGCCCGACCAGGCGTGGCCGGCGCCGTGCAATAGCCAGTGTTCAGCCTGCGTCGTGCCGTCGTCAGCCGCGTGGGTCGAGCGTGTGTAGCGCCGGCCCTGGCCAGAGCTGCCCTGCTCGGTGCGCGCAGCACCGGCCGCCACACCGCCGAGCGCGGCCGCGAGCACCTGCTCGCCATTGCGCGGGTGCACGGTGCGGTCGTGGTCGCCGTGGAACACGATGGTCGGCACCTGTGCTGGCGCTGCCCCATCGACACGGCCGCGCGCGTACTGGC
>JAYVTD010000006.1:0-4961 GCA_043774765.1 Rhizobacter sp.
CCGGCCGCCACGGCCGCACCACCGAGCGCGTGGCGCATCGGCAGCCGGCGGTCGGGCAGCCAACGGATCAGCAAGGCGAACAGCAGCGCGATCACCCCCCACGACCACAGGTTCTCGGCCGCCACCAGCAGCGGCGCGAGCAGCGGCCACGACAGTGCGACCCAGCGCAAGGCCAGCAAGGACAGGCCCTGTGCCAGCATCGCGACCGAGAGCAAAAAGCCGCAGCCGAGCACCACGCCGATCGCCAGCAGGCGCACCCGCACCAGCCGCCGCCAGCTGAACGGGCCGTCGGCTTCGCCCAGCATCGCCTGCAGCGCGGCGCGCAGCTCGATGAACACGCCGGTTGCGCCGACGAGAGTCACGCCCAGCGCCAGCCACGAGCCGAAGATCGCCGGTTGGGCGTCTGCGCTGGCGATCGAGCGCTGCGCGAGCAGGTCGGCCAGGGCCTGGGTTTCGCGCGCACCGATCATGCGCGACACGGCGTCGAGCACCGCGGCCTGCGCCGCCTCGCTGCCGAGCAGCCAGACCATCACGCCGGTGACGACGACGAGCAGCGGTGCAATCGAGAACGCGGCGTAGAACGCCACCGCCGCACCCTGGCGCATGCCACCGGCGTCGATGTAGCGGTTGAGTGCGGCCCACAGCACGCGCGCGGCGCGCGCCGGCAGGCGGCCCGAGGTCATCAGCAGGTCGAAAAACAGGGCCACGCCGCTGCGGGCCTGGCTCAGCAACGTGGCCATCGCCTTCAACCCTGCATCAGCTGCGCCAGGCGCCGGCCCGGCCGGGTGTGCTCGGCCACCACCTTGAGCAGCACCACGAGCGCCGGGCCGAGCAGCAGGCCCCACACGCCCCACAGCGCACCCCAGAACACCACGCCGATGAACACGGCAGCGGCGTTCATCTTCGCCGCGCGGCCCTGCAGCCAGGCGGTGACGACGGTACCGATCAGCGTCGACATCAGCACGATGAACGCGGCCATGCCGAGCGCGGCACCGATCGAGCCATGGGCCAGAAACGCCTCGGCCGCGCCCAGGCCGGTGAGCATGGCCATGCCGAGGTAGGGCACCACATGCAGCACCGCCGCGGTCAAGCCCCAACCGCCGGCGTCGGGCAGGCCGCTGAGCGAAAACGCCGCCCACACGACGAGGCCGACCACCGTGTTGGTGACCAGCAGCACGCCGCCGTAGATGTGGATCTGGCGCACACATTCGAGCGCGGCGTGTTCGGCCCGCAACTTGAGGCCCGGGCGCTCGCCCCAGAGCCCGAGGAAACGCTCGGCCAGCGGCTTGCCGCCGGCCAGCACGAAGAAGGCGATGAAGAAGATGATCGTCAAGTCACCGGCGAGCTTGAGCAGGGCGCCGGAGCCGCTCACGGCGCTGTCGCGCAGCGCCACGGTGGCGGTCTGCGAGATGCTCACGGGCGGCGTCGCCGCCGCGGCGTTGCTGGCCGCGAGTTCGGCCTGTTTGGCAGCCGCGGCCTTGGCGCGCGCCGTCTGGATCAGGGGCCGTGAACCTGCCAAGCGCTCGGCGGCGCGGTCGAGCTCGCGGAATGCGACACGCGCGCGCTGCAGCACCGAGTCGGCGCCCGGTTCGGAGTCCGAGACCTGTTGCGCGACCAGGCTGATCATCTCGGGCGCACGCGAGGCGACGCGCCCGAGCTGGTCGCCGAATGCCGCGGCGGCGAGGCCGAGCACGGCCATCACGAGCATCAGCGTGAGCAGGGTGGCAACGATGCGGCTGCGCAGCCAGCGCTCGAGCCGGCTCGTGACCGGCAGCACCAGCAGCGCGAGCATCAGGCCGGCCGTCAGCGGAATCAGGAAACTGCGGCCCCACCACAAGGCCACGATCACGGCCAGCGTGGCGAGCACGGTCACCCCCACGCCGGAGCCGGAGGTGTCGTGGTCGTGGCGGTCGGAGTGGTGGCCTGCGGGGTCCATGGGGACTGCGGAAGTGGGCAAAACAATGCCCCGCGGTTCGATGAAGAACCCGGGGCGCGAAAAACGCAAGCCGGTGCTGCCAGCCTGCGTCTTCAGTCGCAGTGCAGTTTACGGCCGCACGACGATCGCGTTCTTGACGCTCTTCACGCCCTTGGTCTTCATCGCGATCTCTTCCGCGGTGGTGCGCTCTGACTGGTTCTTCGCGAAGCCGGAGAGCATCACGGTGCCGTTGAGCGTTTCGACGCTGATGGAACTGGCATCAACTTCCTTGTTGCCGACATAACGACCCTTCACCGCGGTGGTGATGGCCGTGTCGTCGACGTAAGCGCCGGTGGTTTCCTGGCCGCGCGTCACGGCGCAGCCCGACATGGCGACGAGGGCGAAAACGGTGAGTGCCGAAGCGATTTTGGTGCGCATTTGCATGGTGGATCTCCTGAGGATGGTTGGCTAGAGAGTTGTGACTTGACCGGGTGGCGCTTGGCCCCACCACCCATGGGCTGGAATCTGTTCTTGCTGTTTCGAAGCGCGTTGCTCAGGCCGTCATCCAGTCGCTGAGTTCGTCGGCGTGCTCCTGCTCCTGGCTCAGGATGGTCTCAAGCATGCGGCGCGTGGTGGAGTCCTTGTCGCCGATCATCGTGATCATCTGGCTGTAGGCTTCAATGGCGACACGTTCGGCGATCAGGTTGGCCTTGATCATGGCCTTCAGGTCGCTCGAATCGTCGTACTCAGCGTGGCTGCGTTCGAGCAGGGTGGCCGGCGAAAAATCGGGCTCTCCGCCGAGCTGCACGATGCGTTCGGCGATGCTGTCGGCGTGCGCGGTTTCTTCCAGCGCATGCACCATGAATTCTTCCGCGATCTTCGGCGACGCCAGGCCCTTGGCCGTGAAGTGGTGGCGCTTGTAGCGCATCACGCACACCAGCTCGGTGGCGAGTGAGTCGTTCAGCAGCTTGATGATGTCTTCGCGCCACGGGCCGTAGCTTGGCGTCACTGCGCCCTGGTCGAGCGAGCGCTTCGCTGCCTCGAGGCCTTCGTCGTTCAGCACCAGGCGTTCGTTCTTGACGACCGGCAGTCGGGTGATGCTGGCTGATTCTTTCTTGTGGCTCATGGCTGGCTCCGTGTTTCAGTGATCGAACTGTACGGAGCGGGCCGTTTGCGGCCCATCGGATTGCTGCGCTTGGCGCTGTAGGACAGGGCCTCGCTCCCCCCCCCAGGCTCAGAGCTACTCTCAGTGCACGACGCTGAGCAGCGCTGGCCGCTGCGGCGCCGCGGCGTCGCTCGGCGGCAAGCGCACGAGGCAGCAGCTCTGCGCGGCGAGGGCGTTCCAGCGCAGGCTCTGGCCACTGCGCAGCTCGACCGCCCCCGCGCGCGCCGCCGCGTCGATCGCGGCCGCCGCGCCTGGCCGGCAGAAGCTCACGCGCAGCACGCGGTCGTCGCGACGCAGCGTCAGCTCGGCTTCGTTCCAGTGCGACGGCAGGCAGGGCCGGAACGAGATCTGCTCGCCACGCTGGCGCAAACCGAACAGGTGTTCGATGGCCGCGCGGTGCATCCACGCCGCCGAGCCGGTGTACCAGCTCCAGCCGCCGCGGCCGACATACGGCGCTTCGGTGTACACATCGCCCGCCATCACATAAGGTTCGATCGCGTAGGCGGCGCCCCACTCGGCACTGGCGGCGCGGTGGGCCGGGCTGAGGTAGGTGAAATAGCGGTAGGCCGTGTCGGCGTCGCCGCTCTGCGCCTGCGCGATCACGGCCCACACGCCGGCATGGGAGTACTGGCCGCCGTTCTCGCGCACGCCTTGCGGGTAGGCCTGGATGTAGCCCGCGCTCGGTTGTTTGTGCTGCAGCGGCGGCGTCAGCAGTTTGACGAGGCCGTTCTTGCGGTCGACCAGTTTGCGCTCGACCGCTTCGAGCGCCATGCGCTGGAAGGCCGGCGGTGCGGCATCGGAAATCACGCTCCAGGCCTGCGCGATCAGGTCGATGCGGCACTCGGTGTCGGTCTGCGTGCCGAGCGGCGTGCCGTCGTCGAAGAACGCGCGCTTGTACCACTGGCCGTCCCAGGCGTCGCCCTGCAGCGCGCTGCGCCAGCCGCGCGCCGCTTCTTCCCAGCGCTGCGCGCGTTCGGTCTCGCCCCGGCTGCGCGCCAGCGGCGCGAAGTCTTCGACCAGCATGCACAGGAACCAGCCGAGCCACACCGATTCACCACGGCCTTCGATGCCGACGCGGTTCATGCCGTCGTTCCAGTCGCCGCTGCCCATCAGTGGCAGGCCGTGCGTGCCGGTCTGAAGGCTGCGGTCGATGGCGCGGGCGCCGTGTTCGTAGACGCTGGCGCTCGCGTCGCTCGGGCCCGGCACGTAGTAGGCGTCTTCGGCACCTTCGGGGATCGGTGCACCTTCGATGAAAGGCACGCTCTCGTCGAGCAGCCCGGTGTCGCCGGTGCATTGCAGATAGTGCACGCAGGCGTGTGGCAGCCACAGCAGGTCGTCGGAAAAATGGGTGCGCACGCCGGCGCCGGTGGGGGCGTGCCACCAGTGCTGCACGTCACCCTCGGGGAACTGGCGCGACGCGTTCAGCACGATCTGTTGGCGCAGCATGTCGGGGGCGGCCCAGGCGAGCGCCATCGCGTCCTGCAACTGGTCGCGGAAGCCGAAGGCGCCGCCGGCCTGGTAAAAACCGGCCTTGGCCCACAGCCGGCAGGCCACGGTCTGGTAGAGCAGCCAGCGGTTGACCATCGCGTCGAACAGCGGGTCGGGGGTCTTGACACTGGTGGCGCCGAGCAGCTTGTCCCAGCTGGCGCGCACCTCGTCGTGGCGCTGCGTCGAGGGCACGACGGCCGCAGCGGTCGCGAGCTGGCGCGCTTCGGTCGGGTTGGCTCCGAAGCCGATCAGGAAAACACACTCGGCCGACTCGCCCGCGCCGAGCGTGATCAGCGTGGCGATCGCCGCGCACGGGTCCAGGCCGATGCCACTGGACTGGCCGAACAGATCGGGTACGGCGACACGGCCGCGGGCGTCGAAACACTCGCGGCG
>JAYVTD010000007.1:0-3562 GCA_043774765.1 Rhizobacter sp.
CGCCGCGTAGTCCCGGCACACGCCGCACCACGCTGCACACAGGCAAACCACCCTCAGCACATCGTCCATGCCACGCAGTGTGCCGTGTCGCTTCAGGCGCTGCCGGCAGCAGGCTTATCTGTATTTCAGCTTTGGTTTTCATGGATATGAAAATTCGGAATCAGTCTTTCCGCTCGTGCGCCGCAACACCTAACCTGCGCGCTCCCGTCACAAACGCCCGTGAGCGCTGCCGTGAATACCGTATTCGTTCCGTTACCGTTACCGTTACCGTTACCACTGCCACTGCCGCTGCCGCTCGCGGCCGCGGCCGGCGTGTTGCCCAGGCGCAATCCGCGCCGCGTGCTGCCGGGCTTCGGCCTCTCGCTCGGCTACACGCTGGTGTACCTGTCGTTGCTGGTGCTGATCCCGCTGTCCGCAGTGTTCCTGAAGACCGCCACGCTGGGCTGGGAGCCGTTCTGGAACATCGTCACCGCGCCGCGCGTGGTCGCGTCGTACAAGTTGAGCTTCGGTGCTTCGCTGCTCGCCGCCGGCCTGAACACGGTGTTCGGCCTGCTGCTCGCATGGTCGCTGGTGCGTTATTCCTTTCCCGGCAAGAAGCTTGTCGATGCGCTGATCGATCTGCCGTTCGCGCTGCCCACCGCCGTGGCCGGCATCGCGCTCACCGCGCTGTACGCCGGCAACGGCTGGCTCGGTTCGCTGCTCGAGCCGCTCGGCATCAAGGTTGCGTTCAAGCCGCTCGGCGTGCTGGTGGCGCTGACCTTCATCGGCCTGCCCTTCGTGGTGCGCACGGTGCAGCCGGTGCTCGAAGACATCGACACCGAGCTCGAAGAAGCCGCTGCGAGCCTGGGCGCCCACCGTTGGCAGACCTTCCGGCACGTGGTGTTCCCGATCCTCACGCCGGCGCTGCTCACCGGCTTTGCGCTCGCCTTCGCCCGCGCGGTCGGCGAGTACGGCTCGGTGATCTTCATCGCCGGCAATATTCCGATGGTCTCCGAGATCACGCCGCTGATGATCATCACCAAGCTCGAACAGTTCGACTACGCCGGCGCCACCGCGATCGCGACCGTGATGCTCATGTTCTCGTTCGTGTTGCTGCTCGCCATCAACGGCCTGCAGGCGTGGAGCGCCCGCGCGCGCGGCGTCGGCGCCGGCCGGGGCAAACGATGAACGGCGCCGCAACCTCACTTGCCATGCCGCGCCCTGCGGCCCACAGCGCACGCTTCGAGTCGAACCCGGCCACCCGTGAAACGCCGTGGGTGAAATGGACGATCCTCGCGCTCGGCCTGGGCTTCTTCGCGCTGTTCCTGTTGCTGCCCCTGATCACGGTGTTCGCCGAGGCGCTGCGAAAAGGCGTCGGGGTTTACTTCGCAGCCCTGACCGAGCCCGACGCCGTGTCGGCCCTCCAGCTCACGCTGCTCGCGGCCTTGATCGCTGTGCCGCTGAACCTCGTGTTCGGGGTGTGGGCGGCGTGGCTGGTCACGAAGTTCGACTTCCGCGGCAAGAGTTTTCTGGTCACGCTGATCGACCTGCCGTTCTCGGTGTCGCCGGTCGTCGCCGGCCTGATCTACGTGCTGATGTTCGGCGCGCAGGGCTGGTTCGGGCCCTGGCTGCAGGAACACGACCTGAAGGTGGTGTTCGCGGTGCCGGGCATCGTGCTGGCCACCATGTTCGTGACTTTCCCGTTCGTCGCGCGCGAGCTGATCCCGCTGATGGAAGCGCAGGGCC
The DNA here is from genome assembly GCA_043774765.1 of Rhizobacter sp. Taxonomy (GTDB): domain Bacteria; phylum Pseudomonadota; class Gammaproteobacteria; order Burkholderiales; family Burkholderiaceae_C; genus LMDS01. The sequence goes on from JAYVTD010000007.1 coordinate 1,726, forward strand.
GCGAAGAAGAAGAGGCCGCGACCGTGCTCGGCGCGTCGGGCTGGCAGACTTTCTGGCTCGTGACCCTGCCGAACGTGAAGTGGGGCCTGCTCTATGGCGTGATCCTGTGCAACGCGCGCGCCTTCGGCGAATTCGGCGCGGTGTCGGTGGTGTCGGGCCACATCCGCGGCCTGACGAACACGCTGCCGCTGCATGTCGAGATCCTCTACAACGAATACCAGTTCGCGGCCGCGTTCGCCGTGGCCTCGCTGCTGGCACTGCTCGCGCTGGTGACGCTCGGTCTGAAAACCGTCATCGAGTGGCGCGAGAGCCAGAGTCACAAGAGCGGCCACAAGGAAACCACCCCATGAGCATCCAGGTCCGCAACATCCGCAAGTCGTTCGGCAGCTTCACCGCACTCGGTGACGTGAGCCTGGACTTTCCCAGCGGCGAGCTGGTCGCGCTGCTCGGCCCCTCGGGCTGCGGCAAGACGACGCTGCTGCGCATCATCGCCGGGCTGGAGACGGCCGACCGCGGGAGCGTGCTGCTCGACGGGCAGGACGCGTCCGACACCCATGTGCGCGAGCGACAGGTCGGCTTCGTGTTCCAGCACTACGCGCTGTTCCGCCACATGACGGTGTTCGACAACGTCGCATTCGGCCTGCGCGTGAAGCCGCGCAAGCAGCGCCCGAGCGAGGCTGAGATCAAGCGCAAGGTGCACGAGCTGCTCAACCTGGTGCAGCTCGAATGGCTCGCCGACCGCTTCCCGCCGCAGCTCTCGGGCGGGCAACGCCAGCGCATCGCCCTGGCGCGCGCACTGGCGGTCGAGCCGCGGGTGCTGCTGCTGGATGAGCCCTTCGGCGCGCTCGACGCCAAGGTGCGCAAGGAGCTGCGGCGCTGGTTGCGCCGGTTGCACGACGAGCTGCACATCACCAGCATCTTCGTCACGCACGACCAGGAAGAGGCGCTCGAAGTCGCCGACCGTGTGGTGCTGATGGACCACGGCCGCGTCGAGCAGGTCGGTGCCCCGACCGAAGTCTACGAACACCCCGCCACACCTTTCGTCTACGGCTTTCTCGGCGCGTCGAACCGGTTCGCGGGGCCGCAGGAAGGCGTGCTCGGCTTCGCGCGCCCGCACGAGGTGGCGATCGCGACGCACGCCGTCGCCGGGGGCACCGAAGCCGCCGTCAGCCGCGTGCTCAGTTTCGGCGCCGCGAGCCGGGTCGAACTGGTCGGGGCGGCGGAGCAGCACTACGAGGTCGAACTGGCTCGCGAGCGCACCGATGCGCTGGCCCTGCAGACCGGGCAGCGGGTGTGGCTGCTGCCGCAGCGCCTGAGCGTGTTCGAGGCGCAGCGCGATACTGAAGCCGATCTGGCCAGAGCGGCATAAAGAACATCATGAACTTCCAGCAACTGCGCATCATCCGCGAGGCGGTGCAGCGCAACTTCAACCTCACCGACGTGGCGGCAGCGCTGTTCACTTCGCAGTCGGGCGTGAGCAAGCACATCCTCGACCTCGAAGACGAGCTCGGCATCGAACTCTTCCTGCGCAAGGGCAAGCGCCTGACCGGGCTGACCGACGCCGGCAAGGAGCTGCAGGTGATCGTCGAGCGCATCCTGATCGACGCCAAGAACATCAAGCGCCTGGCCGAGCAGTTTGCCCACCGCGACGAAGGCAACCTGACGATCGCGACCACCCACACCCAGGCGCGCTACGCGCTGCCGCAGGTGGTGCGGCGCTTCAAGCAGGCGTTCCCGAAAGTGCACCTGGTGTTGCACCAGGCGAGCCCGGCCGAGATCGTGGCCCTGCTCGATTCCGGCGAGGCCGACATCGGCATCGCGACCGAAGCGCTCGACG
>JAYVTD010000008.1:0-4104 GCA_043774765.1 Rhizobacter sp.
CGCTACGTGCCCTTCGGCCCGTTCCTCGCCGGTGCCGGCCTCGTGGTGATGCTGGCCGGCCAGGCCCGCGTGCTGCGCTGGCTCGGCTGGGCCTGAACGGGACCCGGGCATGGCGCTGCGGATCGGCCTGACCGGCGGCATCGGCAGCGGCAAGAGCACGGTGGCGGCCTTGCTCGCCGCGGGTGGCGCCACGATCGTCGACACCGACGCAATCGCGCGCCAGATCTCGTTGCCTGGCGGCGCGGCCATGGCCAGCATTGCGCAGACTTTCGGCGCCGAATTCATCGACGCGGCCGGGGGGCTCGACCGCGAGCGCATGCGCACGTTGGCGTTTTCCGACGACACCGCGCGGCATCGCCTGGAAGCGATCCTGCACCCGCTGATCGGCCAGGAAACCGAGCGTCAGGCCGCTGCCAGCAGCGCGCCCGTGATCGTGTTCGATGTGCCCTTGCTGGTCGAGTCCGGGCGCTGGCGGGCGCGGGTGCACAAGGTGCTCGTCGTCGATTGTTTCGAAGCCACCCAGGTCAGCCGCGTGGTCGCCCGTTCGGGCTGGACGGCCGAGGCCGTGCGGGCCGTGATCGACCGGCAAGCCTCCCGCGCGCAGCGCCGCGCCTGCGCCGATGCGGTCATCTTCAACGAAGGCCTCTCGCCCGCGCAGCTCGGCGACGAGCTTCGTTCCTTGTGGCACGCCTGGACACACCCCGCTACAGAACCGACACAGCCCATGTGATCTAGGCTGTGGAACAATCGCGCCTCGGCGGGGTCTGCCCCGGCCCCACTCCCTGCACCCCATGCCGCGCACCAGGCACACCGTGATCCTCTACGAATACCCGTTCAACGAAAGCATCCGCACCATGCTGCGGCTCGAACACCTGTTCGACCGCCTCGGTCAGCTGATCGCCCGCGAGGCGGCGGTGGACCACCACTTCGCGCTGGCCACCGTGTTCGAGATCATGGACGTGGCGGCCCGCGCCGACCTGAAGTCCGACCTGCTCAAGGAGCTGGAAAAACACAAGCTGCAGTTCAACGCCTACCGCGGCAACCCGTCGATCTCTGAAGGCGCGCTCGACGAGGTGATCACGAAGATCGACCACGCCTTCAACGGCCTGAACCAGCTGCCGGGCAAGGCCGGCGCGGCGCTCACGAACAACGAGTGGCTGATGAGCATTCGCAGCCGCATCAGCATTCCCGGCGGCACCTGCGAGTTCGATCTGCCGGCCTACTACGCGTGGCAGAAGCTCGAGCCGGTACGCCGGCGCGCCGACCTGCTGCAGTGGGTCAGCTCGCTGATGCCGCTGGCCGAAGCGCTGCAGGTGCTGCTCGGTCTGTTGCGTGATTCGGGCGTGCCGCACAAGGTGGTTGCGCCCGCTGGCCAGTACCAGCAGAGCCTGCAGCAGGGCCGGGTCTACCAGCTGATGCGGGTGCGGCTCACGCAGAGCGACCTGCTGGTGCCCGAGATCAGCGGCCACCGGCTGATGGTGTCGGTGCGTTTGATGCGGCAAGACGCCGAAGGCCGGCTCAAACCAAGCCCGGCCGATACGGCTTTCGAATTGACCTTGTGCGCATGAGCCTGCCCGGCCGCCCGAAAGGGTCATACACCGCAGTGCGAAGCACGGAGGTTTTCTGATCAGCGCAGCGAACACCCCGGCGCGCGTGATCCGCTGCCCCGGCTGCGGCGGGCCGAGCGTGTACGCGAGCACGAACGAGTTTCGCCCGTTCTGCAGCGTGCGTTGCAAGAACCACGACTTCGGCGCCTGGGCGAGCGAGCGTTACGCCGTCGATGCCGACACGCCGCGCAAAGACCCGGCCGCCGGCGACGAAGCGGACGACAACGCGCCCACCACCCACTGAGATGGCCGACGCGCTCAGCGAGTCAGCCAGTGCTCGGTGAAGCCGGCGAGATCCTGATGCAGCGATTTCGCCAGCATCAGTTCGTCGCCGACGTTCGGGCTGCCGTTTGGCGCCCGCAGCACCAGCGCCGTGTGCACGTCGCGCGGCACCCCGCGCATGTACGGCAGGTAATCGTCGACGAAAGCGACCGGGCGCAGTTCAGTGATTGCGTCGGCCTTCGGGCTGCGCTCGACCGCTTCGTTGCCGGTGGCGATCACCCGCTCGATCGGAAAGCCCAGTTGTCTCAGGTTGCGCAGGCGCGCGGCTTCGAATTCGAGTTCGAGCGCCGAGACGCACACCAGCTCGAAGCCGGCGTCGTGCAGACGGTGGCAGGCCTCGAGCGCCCCTTCGATGGCCGGCACCGTGGCCCAGAAATACTCGTCGAACGAGGCCCTGAACTGCAAACGCTTCTTGGCATCGAGCCGCTCCACTTTCCAGCGGTCCATCGGCCAGTAAGCCAGCGGGTCGCGTTCAGCGGGGGCCTTGCCGAAGGCACGCTGCCAGGCACCGGCGTAGGCGAGGTGGAAGTCGAGCAGCACGCCGTCGGCGTCGAGTGCGATCAGGGGTTTGGGCATACGCCGACTGTAGCGGCGACCCAGCGAACGGGCTGTCACCTGCCCGACGCGAACCACAGGAATTCACGCGGCCGCGGTGCCGCGCCCACAGGGCTGCGCCGGGCTACTCGCCGTCGGCGGGCTTGACCGCCTTGCCCGGCCTGCCCACCTCGGCGCGAAACACCAGCGCCGACTCGAACGAGGCTCGCACGAACTTCAGCGCCGCCGCGAATTCATCGTCGCTCAGCTGCCGCGCTGCGTCGCTGGATCGGTAGATATTCGCGAACTCGCGCTCGCGCCCGGCCTGCACCGCCAGCTTGCCGACGCCCAGGCTCTCGAGCGTGGCCCACAACTTCGGGTTGTAGGTGCGGGTGAGTTTCATCGCCACCGGAATCGGGTCGTTGCGGCCCAGCACACCGGCCAGCCGCAGGATGATCTCGAACGGCAAGCCGACCTTGCCACCTTCCACCTGCTCGAGCAGCGACACGTCTTTCAGGTTGATCGCGCCGCCCAGGTCTTGCAAGGTCAGGCCGGCGCTTTCGCGCAGGTCGCGGAACACGCTGCCGGCCTTTTCGACCGCCGCCTTGTGCGACGGTTTGCTGAGTTTGGAGGCCGCAACGCGGAACGACAGGTCGGCCGCGTTGTTGGCGATGCCGAGTACGAAGTCGGTCCACGAGCGCAGGTCGCGCGCCAGGGTCATCAGACCCTTGCTGGCTTCGACGGGCGACTTCGGCCCCGTGGCCTTCAAGGCCCTCGCCGGCACGGTGGCGATAGCCGTCTTTGCAGGGCCACGTTTGCGGGCGGTCGTTGCCATCGAGTCTCCCGTTCATAGTGCGCGTGTCGCGTCGCCGTAGATCAGGCGGCGCACACCGTCGCGGTGAAACGGCTGCCACTGCCCTTCGGGCTGCGCCAGCCGGTCGGCCACAGCGTACAGCACCGCCGGGTGCGCGCCCATGCCGACGTGGCTGGCCCGCACCTCGATGTTCTCGGTGCGCACGGCGGGCTGCTGGATGCTGCATTGCCAGGCAACGACCCCATCGGTGCGGCTGAAGATCGAGGTCGTCGGCACAGCTGGCGCTTCGCTCAAACGGTCGAAGCCTTTCGGGTCGTCGGCCTTGCGACCGCTGACCCACTCGTAGAAGCGCCAGGCGTTGCTCGCTTTCGGGTGGCCGGTGAACGGCGTGCCGAGTGTGATCGCGCAGCGCACCGCCCCGGGCGCTCGCTTGGCCAGCTCGCGGGCGTAGACGCCGCCCAGGCTCCAGCCGATCACGCTGATCTTGCGGCCCGAACTGCGGTGCAGTTCGTGCAACCGCTCGAGGCAGGCTTCGAACACGCCCGGCCGCGGCCCGAGGTTGCGGCCCTGCGCCCAGCCGTGCGGCACGTAACCCTTCTTCTTTAGAAATCGGCGCAGGGTGCGGGTCGAGTTGTCCGACGCGGCCAGCCCCGGGAGCACCAGCACGGCGTGGCCATCACCACGTGGCCCCTGCATCAGCACGGGCCAGAGCGCAGCGCTGCTGAAGGCTTCGAAGGGGGCGCGCCACTCGAGTGCAACGAGGTGCGCACCGGGCGCCTTGATCTGAGTGTGTCGGTCGAAGGTCTGAGCGTTTGGCATCGGGTTCCTTGTCGATCAATGCGGCGGCGTGGTGGCAGAAGACTTGGC
>JAYVTD010000009.1:0-9304 GCA_043774765.1 Rhizobacter sp.
CCCGAGATCGAGTCCATCCTGCGCGAAAACAACACCTGCGTCTGGACGATCGGCTCTACCGGCCAAAGCCCGGAGCGGCTGAAGGCGCACATGCGCAACATGAATGTCTTCGACGTGAAGACCCTGCGCGCCAAGGGTGGCATCGACAAGGAAACCGGCTACAAGCTCGACGGTGATTATTTCGGGCTGCCGTGGCCGTGTTACGGCACACCCGAGCTCAAGCACCCGGGCTCGCCGAACCTGTACGACACGTCGAAGCACGTGATGGAGGGCGGCGGCAACTTCCGCGCGAACTTCGGCGTCGAGCGTGACGGGGTGAACCTGCTCGCTGAAGACGGGTCGTGCTCGAAGGGCTGCGAGATCGGCGGCGGCTACCCCGAGTTCGACCACCTGCTGCTGAAGAAGCTCGGCTGGTGGAACGACCTGAGCGAGGCCGAAAAGAAGGCCGCAGAGGGCAAGAACTGGAAGACTGATTTGTCGGGCGGCATCCAGCGGGTGTCGATGGCGCACGGCTGCCACCCGTTCGGCAACGCGAAGGCGCGGGCCGTGGTGTGGAACTTCCCCGACCCGATCCCGCAGCACCGCGAGGCGCTGTACTCGACCCGACCCGACCTCGTCGCCAAGTACCCGACACACGACGACAAGAAGGCCTTCTGGCGCCTGCCCACGCTGTACAAGAGCGTGCAGGAGAAGAACAAGGACATCGGCAAGACCTTCCCGCTGATCATGAGCTCGGGCCGGCTGGTCGAGTACGAAGGCGGCGGCGAAGAAACGCGCTCGAACCCGTGGCTGGCCGAGCTGCAGCAGGAGATGTTCGTCGAGATCAACCCGGCGACCGCGAACGACCGCGGCATCCGCAACGGCGAGGACGTGTGGGTCACCACCCCCACCGGCGCGAAGCTCACGGTCAAGGCGATGGTCACCGAGCGAGTCGACCGCGAGACAGTCTGGCTGCCGTTCCACTTCTCCGGCCACTGGCAGGGCGTGGACCTGCAGCAGTACTACCCGGACGGCGCCGCACCGGTGATTCGTGGCGAGGCCGTCAACACCGCCACGACCTACGGCTACGACAGCGTGACGATGATGCAGGAAACAAAAACCACCGTGTGCCAGGTGCAACGGGCCACCGCTTAAGCAAGGCCACAGGAGAAAACCATGGCAAGAATGAAGTTCATCTGCGACGCCGAGCGTTGCATCGAGTGCAACGGCTGCGTCACCGCCTGCAAGGCCGAGCACGACGTGCCCTGGGGCGTGAACCGGCGCCGCGTGGTCACGCTCAACGACGGCATCGCCGGCGAGAAGAGCATCTCGGTCGCGTGCATGCACTGTTCCGACGCGCCCTGCATGGCGGTGTGCCCGGTCGACTGCTTCTACCGCACCGAAGAGGGCGTGGTGCTGCACGACAAGGATGTCTGCATCGGCTGCGGTTACTGCTCCTACGCCTGCCCGTTCGGCGCGCCGCAGTTCCCGACCAACGGCACGTTCGGCCTGCGCGGCAAGATGGACAAATGCACCTTCTGCGCCGGCGGCCCCGAAGCCAACGGCAGCGCCGCCGAAAACGAGAAGTACGGCCGCAACCGCCTGTCCGAAGGCAAGCTGCCGGCCTGTGCCGAGATGTGCTCGACCAAGGCGCTGCTCGGTGGTGACGGTGACGTGGTCGCCGACATCTTCCGCACCCGCGTATTGAACCGCGGCAAGGGCAGCGAAGTCTGGGGCTGGGGCACGGCTTATGGCAAGCCGGCCCAGACCGCCGCTGCCGCGCCGGTCGCCACCGAGGTGAAGAAGTGAGCCTGTTGCGCGCGGGTTTCGTCGCCGCTGTCGCGGTGGCCGCACTGGGGCTCGCCGGCTGTGGCGAGAAGAAGCAGGCGATGACGGGGGCCGGCAAGAAGTCCGACCCCGCGCCCTGGGTCGTCAGCAGCAGTGCCAACCCGGCCTACACCGCGCCGGGCTGGAAAGCCGGCGACAAGGCGGCCTGGGAAGAGCAGATGCGCCAGCGCAATCAGGCGCAGAACGACTACGTGCGCTGACCGGCCGGAGGCTTTATGCGACGTTTGCTGAACCGACTCACCTCCACCCGGCTCGCCGGTCTGGCGCTCGCGGCGCTGTTCGGCCTCGCGCCGGTTGGGGCAGCGTGGGCTCAAGACGCCGCATCGCCCGCCACGCCTACCGCCAACGGGCCGCCACCCGGATTCGTCGCGCCGCCCGAACCCAAGGCCGACGAGACCAATGCGCAGCGCGCGAAGAGCCAGCCTGGCAACAACGCGCCGTTCTGGCGCGGGGTGCGCGAGTCGGGCATCGAGAAAGGCACGAGCAGCCTGCCGGGGGCCGAGAAGGGTGTATTGATTCAGGAGTTCACGCAGTATCCCGGTTCGCGCCTGACCAACGCCGGCGAAGCCTGGCGGCAGGTGCGCAACCAGTGGATCATTCCTTACGGTGGCGCGCTGTTCCTGATCACGCTTGTCGCCATCGCGCTGTTCTATTTCGCCAAGGGCGCGCTCGGTGGACACAGCCACAACACCGGCCGCGTGATCGAACGTTTCACCTACTTTGAGCGCGCCGCCCACTGGAGCAATGCGATCGCGTTCTGCGTGCTGGCGATCTCGGGGCTGGTGATGGCTTTCGGCAAGTTCACGCTGCTGCCATTGATGGGCCTGACCCTCTTCGGCTGGCTGACCTACGTGCTGAAGACGGCGCACAACTTCGCCGGACCGCTGTTCGCGGTCTCGCTCGTGATCGTGTTCCTGACCTTCGTGCGTGACAACCTGCCCGCCCGCGGCGACCTGACCTGGTTGCGCAAGGGCGGCGGGATGCTCGGTGGCGAAGAGGTGCCGTCCGGGCGTTTCAACGCCGGCGAGAAGGTGATCTTCTGGGGTGGCGTGTTCACCCTTGGCCTCTTCGTCGTCGGCTCCGGCCTGGTCCTCGACAAGCTGCTGCCGGGCTTGGCGTATTCGCGCGGCGACATGCAGATCGCCCACATGATCCATGCAGTCGCTGCGGTGCTGATCATGACCATGTTCCTCGGCCACATCTACATCGGCACGATCGGCATGAAAGACGCCTACAAGGCCATGAAGACCGGCTACGTCGACGAAGCCTGGGCGAAGGAGCACCACGCGCTCTGGCACGCCGACATCCAGGCCGGCAAGATCCCGGCGCAGCGCACACCGCTGGCGACACCGCCCGAACCGGTTCAGCCTTCCCCTTCCGTTTGAGCGAGAGACCGACCATGCGCCTTGCCCTTGCCGTGTTGATGACCGCGCTGGCCTTGCCGGCCGTTGCGAAGCTGCCGCCGCCGAGCGACGAAGCCAAGGCCAAGGCCGCCGAGGCCGCGCTGAAGACCGCGTGGGGCGACAAGGTCTCGGGCTATCAGCTGTGCAAGGCGATGGACAAGGCCGCGGCCGCGTACCAGGCGGCCGCCAAGAGCGCCGGCAGGGAGCCGGCCGCGCCAGTCGTCACGCCGCCTTGCAGCGACCCCGGCGCGTTCGTGCCACCCGCTGCCACGCCGCCGATCGAAGCCGCCGGCGCGCATTCACCGGCCACCACGACCGGCGCCCCGCCGAGCACAAAAGCGACCGCTGCAGAGCTGAAAGTCGCCCCGAAAAAGTAGGCGCGACGAGCCCGGACCGCGCTGCTGCGCGGCCCATTGCGTACAGTCGGGCCATGCACAAGACTGTTCCCCCGCTGTTGCCGCGCCTCACGGCCGCCAGCGCACCGCTCACGCACGAAGTGACGGTGCGCGACGAGTTCGGCGCCGAGCGCCACATCGCCATTCCCGCCGAGCGTGCGCTCACGGTCTTCGTCGACAAGCGCGAACTCGTCACGCTGATGACCCTGGGTGCCGCGCCCGAACTGCTGGTGCTCGGTTATCTGCGCAACCAGCGGCTGGTGGAGTCGATCACCGACATCGAATCGATCAGCGTCGACTGGGACGTGCAGTCGGCGGCGGTGAAAACGCGTGCCGGCATCGAACGCTTCGACGAAAAGACCGCCAGGCGCGTGGTGACCACCGGCTGCGGCCAGGGCACGGTGTTCGGCGACATGATGAGCGAGCTCGACACGCTGCAGCTGCCTTCGGTGAACGAGCCGTCGGCGCGCCTGAGCCAGCACACGCTGTACGGCCTGCTCAACGCGATCCGCCTGCAGGAGAGCACCTACAAGTCGGCCGGCTCGGTGCACGGCTGTGCACTGTTCCGGCAGGACGAGCTGCTGACCTTCGTCGAAGACGTGGGCCGGCACAGCGCCATCGACACCATCGCCGGCTGGATGTGGCTGAACGGCCTTTCCGGCGAAGACAAGATCTTCTACACGACCGGTCGGCTGACGAGCGAGATGGTGATCAAGTCGGCGCAGATGGGTGTGCCGATCATCGTCTCACGCAGCGGCGTCACGCAGATGGGGCACGAGGTCGCGGCGCAACTCGGGCTGGCGCTGTTCGGGCGCGCCACCAACCGGCACTTCATCCACTACTGCGGCTTCGAGCGGTTCGACGCGCAGCCGGAGCCGGCGCGAGAGTAGCCGATGGGCCTGGCCTCTCAGGCGATGCGCGCCATGTCGCGCAACACCGTCGGCCCGGCGCGGCGCTCGATCTCGGCGAGCAGGGGGCGGTTCCAGCCGAGCATGAACATCAATTCGGCCACCACGAACATCGGCCCGACGAGCAGGCCGACGATGTCGTCGACGAAGGCCGGCTTCTTGCCTTCGTACCAGTGGCCCACGAACTGGATCAGCCAGCCGACCACGAACATGCCCAGGCCCCAGGCCAGCCACGCGGCAAAGCTGCCGTAGGCCACCTGGTGCGCCATCAGCACCAGCATGCCGACCACCGCGCTGACCGCCACGCCCAGCACGAGATTGCCCCGCGACAGGTACCAGGCCGCCGCCAGCCCGAACGCCAGCCAGGCCGGGCTGAGCGCCAGGCCGCGGAAGGCAAATGCCGGCCGGGCCAGCAGCACACCGACGGCGAACACGATCATCGGCACACCGATGAAGTGGCTGACGATATTGCGCCGGTCGCGGTGGTACTCGGCGTATTGGCTCAGCAGGTCGGTTGCGCCGCGCATGGCTGTCTCCGGGGTCAAACTTCTGCAAATGGTAGGCCAATCGGGCCAGCCGCGCCACACGGAAACGGCTGGTTTCAAGAGGGCTTTTCGTTCGCCCTCCCTACAATCGCCCCACTTACCCAGGGGCCCGCAGCACATGAGCATCAAGAGCGACAAGTGGATCCGCCGCATGGTCGAGCAGACCGGCATGATCGAACCCTTCGAGCCGGGCCAGGTGCGGCAGAACGCCGAAGGCCAGAAGATCGTCAGCTACGGCACCAGCAGCTACGGCTACGACATCCGCTGCGCACCCGAATTCAAGGTGTTCACGAACATCTACAGCACCGTCGTCGACCCGAAGAACTTCGACGAGAAGAGCTTCGTTGACATCAATGCCGACGTCTGCGTGATCCCACCCAACAGCTTCGCGCTGGCGCGCACGCTGGAGTACTTCCGCATTCCGCGCAACGTGCTGACGATCTGCCTCGGGAAGAGCACCTACGCGCGCTGCGGGATCATCGTCAACGTCACCCCGTTCGAGCCGGAGTGGGAAGGTTACGTGACGCTCGAGTTCAGCAACACCACGCCGCTGCCGGCGAAAATCTATGCCGGCGAAGGTTGCGCCCAGGTGCTGTTCTTCGAGAGCGACGAAGTCTGCGAGACCAGTTATAAGGACCGGGGTGGCAAGTACCAGGGCCAGCGTGGTGTCACGCTGCCCAAGGCCTGAATGGTGCACCCGGCGCCGGCTGAGTCTGCGATCTGAACCAGGAGGAGCACACCATGAAATGGGAAGGCAACCGAGAGAGCGACAACGTCGAAGACGTGCGCGGCAGCAGCGGAGGCGGCGGCGGTGGTTTTCGCCTCGGTGGGGGGCGTGGCATCGGCCTCGGCACGATCGCCATCGCCCTGGTCGGCGGCTGGATCTTCGGCATCAACCCGCTGACAATCCTGGGCGTGCTCGGTGGTGGTGGTTCACCGATCGAGCAGTCGCAGCCGCAGGCACCCGGGGCCAAACCACCGGCCGGCGACAAGCAGGCCCAGTTCGTTTCGATCGTTCTCGCCAATACCGAGGACGTGTGGCAGGCCCAGTTCAAGCGGCTGGGCTCTACCTACCAGACCCCGAAGCTGGCGATCTTCAGCGGCGCTTACCCGACCGCCTGCGGTCAGGGCCAGTCCGCGATGGGGCCGTTCTACTGCCCGGGCGACCAGAAGGTCTACATCGACCTGCGCTTTTTCGAGACCATGCGCACCCAGCTGGGTGCGGGGGGCCAGTTCGCCCAGGCCTACGTGATCGCCCACGAGGTCGGCCACCATGTGCAAGACCTGATGGGCATCACCGGCAAGGTCGACGCAATGCGGGGCAAGGTCAGCCAGGCGCAGCAGAACGGCTTAAGCGTGCGGGTCGAACTGCAGGCCGACTGTTTTGCCGGCATCTGGGCACACGACTCGCAGCAAAGCAAACAGTGGCTGGAGCAAGGCGACATCGAATCGGCGCTGAACGCCGCCACGCAGATCGGCGACGACACGCTGCAGCGCCGCTCGCAGGGCCAGGTCGTGCCCGAGAGCTTCACGCATGGCAGCAGTGCGCAGCGGGTCGGCTGGTTCAAGCGCGGCTTCGAGAGCGGCGACATGAAGCAGTGCGACACCTTCAGCGCAAAGCAGTGATCCAGTCGCAGCGCAGCCGGCCGCTCTGGTGCAGCCGGGTGCGCAGCGCCACGTAGAGGCCAGGCAGGAACAGCACCGCGATACTGGCCGCCTCGGCCCAGGGCACGCCGATCAGCAGCGCCGCAGGCCCACCGACCCAGCCCGTGACCCAGAGCGTCAGGATCCCGTCCCAGATGTTCTTTTCCACCGGGTGATCGCGCCAGTGGCGCCGGTGCCAGACCTTGAGCGAGTGGTATTGCTGGAGTGTCATGCGAGCCTCCGCGAAGACTTCTCCAGCGCACTCTAGACCACGCCGGGGCTCCTGGAAACCCCTCTGTTCCACTCTGGCCGCGCCGGTGCCGGGTCAGCCCGGGATGCTTCCCGGCAGCAGGATCCTGCGGTCCACATCGTGGATGTTCGTGTGGCCGCAGAAGGCCATCGTCACGTCGAGTTCCTTGGCGATGATCTCGAGCGCCTTGGTCACGCCGGCTTCGCCCATCGCGCCCAGCCCGTAGAGGAACGCGCGGCCGATCATCGTGCCGCGAGCGCCGAGTGCCACGGCCTTGAGCACGTCTTGCCCGGAGCGGATGCCGCCGTCCATCCAGACCTCGATCATCTTGCCCACGGCCTGTGAAATCTGCGGCAGCGCCGCGATGGAAGAAGGCGCGCCGTCGAGCTGGCGCCCGCCGTGGTTCGAGACGATCAGCGCGTCGGCGCCGCTCTCGGCCGCCAGGCGCGCGTCTTCTTCGTCCATGATGCCTTTCAGGATCAGCCTGCCACCCCAGCATTTTTTGATCCACTCGACGTCGTTCCAGTCGAGCTTCGGGTCGAACTGCTCCTTGGTCCAGACACCGAGCGAGCTCATGTCGCTCACGCCCTTGGCGTGGCCGATCAGGTTGCCGAAGCCGTGCCGCTTCGTCATCGCCATGCCCAGGCACCAGCGCGGCTTGGTCATCAGGTTGAGGATGTTCGCGAGCGTCGGTTTGGGCGGCGCCGTCATGCCGTTCTTCAGGTCCTTGTGGCGCTGGCCGAGCACCTGCAGGTCGAGCGTGAGCACCAGCGCACTGCAGTTCGCGGCCTTGGCGCGGTCCATCAGGCGCTGCATGAAGTCGCGGTCGCGCATCCAGTAGAGCTGGAACCAGAACGGCGCCTGGGTCGCCGCCGCGATGTCTTCGATCGAGCAGATGCTCATCGTCGAGAGCGTGAACGGGATACCGAATTTCTTGGCCGCGATCGCGCCGAGGATTTCGCCGTCGGCGTGCTGCATGCCGGTCAGGCCGGTGGGCGCGATCGCCACCGGCATGGCGGCCTCGGTGCCCGCCATCGTGGTGCGGATGCTGCGGTTGTCCATGTTGACCGCCACACGCTGGCGCAGCTTGATCTTCTGGAAATCGCTTTCGTTGTCGCGGTAGGTGCCTTCGGTGTACGAGCCGGAATCGGCGTAGTCGTAGAACATGCGCGGCACGCGCTTTTCAGCGAGCACGCGCAGGTCTTCGATGCAGGTGATGACGGACATCGCAGTGTCTCCGGGTGAACTTGTAATCGTTACCCGGAATGCTAACGGCTGCGCCGCCCCGAATCAGCCGCGGCGCCGCCTCGGCGTGAAGTTGAGTTGCAGCGGTGCCTTGAGTGGCGCCGGCGTGACCTGCAGGCGCTGGGAGGTTTGCTCCTGCAATTCGTCTGGGTGCCAGACGTTCAGCTCGGCCGCACCATCGGGCACGCCCTCGATGCTGGCCACTCCGTTGGTGTCGGTCTTGCCGAACCAGGGCGAGCCGCTCACATAGACCTGACCGCGCATCGAGGCGTGGATGTGGCAACCCAGGCCGATGGCGCCGGGCCCGTCGACCTTCACGTCGGCGCTCGCCGCGCCGCTGCGCTTGCGCACCGGCGCGGGCGACTTGTACTCGTCGTTCGGCGGCGTGGCCGCGCCTTCGGCGGCGTCGAGCCGCAGCTCGAAGCTCTTCACCGCCGGCGTGTTGCCGAGCGGGCCGCTCGGCGTGGAGCGCACGTGGTGGTCGTAGGCATCGCGGTTGACGAAGCGAATCGTGCTGCCGGCCGGCACCACGGTGAGGAAAGGCACAAAGCGCAGGCCTTCCTGCAGGATCACCACCGGCGCCGCGGCGGGCTGCACGGCGGTCTTGGTGGTGCTGTCGATCAGCACCACCGCATCGACCACCGGCTTGCCGTCCTTGTCGGTCACGAGCACCTGCACGGTGCCGGCCTGGGCCGCACCGAGCAATGCACCGAGGGCCAGGATTGCGAGTGTCTTTTCCATTGGCGGTTGATCTCTGTGCGAGCCCGGGCTCAAGGCGTGTTGATGATCTCGCGGTGCATCGGTGCCAACCGTGCGAGCAGTTTGTTCTGGGTCGTGAAAGCGATGCCCTGAGCGTCCATGCTTTGCTGCAGCACTTCAACGAGCGCGATGAAGTCGCCCTTGGTCACATCGAACCCCGAGTGCGCCTTTTTCATGTCGGGGCCCTTGAGCTTGCACGGGCCGCCAGAGACTTCGCAGAACTGCGCCACGAGCTGCGCTTTCACGTGTTTGTGGTCCACGTCCTTGAAGAATGGGCCCATGCGCTTGTCGGCGAGCAGGCGGGTCATGAAGTCTTCCATCAGCGTCA
>JAYVTD010000010.1:0-5521 GCA_043774765.1 Rhizobacter sp.
ATTCCTATCCGGGCGCAGGCCCAGGGGCCGGCAACGGCGGCTGCGCCCGACCCCGCGGCCGAGCCGGGCTGGCATCTGCGCTGGCTGCTCGCCGCACCGCACCGGCTCGGCTTTTTCGCGGGCGCCCTGATGCTCGGCGGCAGCGCGCTGTGGTGGGCCGTGGTGCTGCTGATGCGTGCGCGAGGCTGGTCGCCGGCCTGGGCCGTGTCGCCCCCGGCGGCGCACGCGCTGCTGATGAGCCTGGGCTTCACGCCCCTGTTCATCGTCGGCTTCCTGTTCACCGCCGGTCCGCGCTGGCTCGGCCAGCCGGACGTGGCCGCACGCCGCCTGCTCGCACCGGTGCTTTCGATGCTGTGCGGCTGGTGCATCACCTGGCCCGGCCTCCATCTGCAGGCCGGCGTAGCCGGTCTGGGCATGTTGCTCGTGGCAGCGGGCTGGAGCGTGCTGTGCTGGCGCTTCGCCACGATCCTGCGCGCGAGCCGCGTGCCCGACCGCAGCCACGCCCGCGTGGTGGCTTTGGCCTGCACGGTCGGTGCGTTGGCGATGTGGCTCGCGGCCGCGGCGCTGCTGATGGGCCTGGAGTCGCTGTTGCGCGCCGCCACGCAGGTGGCACTGTGGTGTTTTGTTGCCACCGTTTTTGCGGCGGTGTCGCACCGCATGATTCCCTTCTTCAGCGCCAGCGCCCTGCCGCTGCTCGATGCGTGGCGGCCGATGGGGCTGCTGTGGGTGATCGTCGGCGCCCTGTGGTTCGAAGCGCCGTTCGCGGTGGCGCAGTTGTGGTGGTGGCCTCTGCCCGCCGCGTTGCGCTGGCTGCAGGTGGCGGTCGAGCTGCCGGTCGGTGCCTTGCTGCTCTGGCTCGCTGTGCGCTGGGGCCTGGTGCAAAGCCTGAAGATCAGGATGCTGGCGATGCTGCACGGCGGGTTCCTGTGGCTGGGCATCACGTTCGCACTCTCAGCCGTGTCGCACGCGCTGATGTCCCTGAGTGCCGACCAACAATCACTCGGCCTGGCACCGACCCATGCGCTGACGATGGGTTACCTCGGCGCCACGTTGTTCGCGATGGCCACCCGCGTCAGCAGCGGCCACAGCGGCCGCTCGCTGGCGGCCGACAACAGCGCCTGGGCGCTCTACTGGGTGCTGCAGAGCGCGGTGCTGTTGCGCGTCGTCGCGGCCGTGTGGCCCATGCTGGCCACGCCGTTCACCATGCTCGCGGTGCTGGCCTGGGCCACCGCCGCCGTCGGCTGGGCGCTGCGTTACGGCAACTGGTTCGTGCGCGCGCGGGTCGACGGGCGGGCCGGCTGAGCCACGCACGAGTCAGCACACTCGCCGGGGCTTGGCCGGCGCTCAGCTGAACTGAATCGGCTGGCCCTGGGCGTCGAACGGGATGAAGCCGCCGATGTCGCCGGACTTGATCGCTTCGACCATGCGCTGCAGCGGCGCCTCGGCCTGCGCCGCGGTCGGGCTGCTGCCGGCTCGGCCCGACAGCGCTGCGACGAAGACAATGTCCCAGGGCTGGCCGAACTGGCGTGCCTGCTCGACCAGGGTCACGAAGGAAACGATCTCGTCGGGCGCTCTGTCGACACACATCAACGGGGCCAGCGTGCCGCCCTGGCCGGCGGTGAAGCGCGCGTGCTGGGCAGGCGTGGCGCCGTCGGGCAGGCCGGCGGTGGCGAACACGAACAGCAGGCGTTGCGGTTCGCTCTGTTCGCGCGAGGCCTGCAGCAGTTCGTCGAAGCTCGAGATCGTCATGGCGGTGTTTCATTCAAGGGGAAGAGGGGTGCAGCAGCACCGTGACCAGCAACGACGCGTCGGTCAGCGCTTGCACCGAATGCGGTCGTGCGTGTGGCAGTGCCATGAGAACTCCCGCTCGTTTGTCGGTGGATGGCCCGAGACTGAGGGTACCCGAGCAGTGGGGGTTTGCACTGGATCAAGGGGGTTCGTTCGACCCGGTCTGCTCAGGAATGCTGATTCAGATCAATGACTCTGGAGCGCTGAAGGCCAAACTCGCGGCTTGGGAAAAACGAAAGCGCCAGCATGCACGAGACCGAACACACCGCCGCACACACGCAGCAGAACCTGCCAGCGCAGGACATCAGCACCGAGGTGCTGCTCGAGAAGTACGCCAAGGGCGACGAGCGCAGCATCGACGCGGTCAACCAGCGTGTCGCGCGTGCGCTCGCGCAAGCCGAGCCGGCGGCGCAGCGCGCGCAGTGGGAGCAACGTTTCGCCGAAGCGCTGCGCGCCGGCTTCGTGCCGGCCGGGCGCATCCAGTCGGCCGCCGGTACCGGCTTGGCGGCCACGCTGATCAACTGCTTCGTGCAGCCGGTGGGCGACTCGATCGCGCACGCCGAAGAGGGCCACCCCGGCATCTACACCGCATTGACCGAAGCGGCCGAGACGATGCGCCGCGGCGGTGGCGTGGGTTACGACTTCTCGCGCATCCGGCCGCGCGGCGCCTGGGTCGGCAGCACGCAGAGCAGTGCTTCGGGCCCGGTCAGCTACATGCGCGTGTTCGACCGCTCGTGCGAGACGGTCGAGTCGGCCGGCGCGCGGCGTGGCGCGCAGATGGGCGTGTTGCGCTGCGACCATCCCGACATCGAGGAATTCATCCACGCCAAGGACGCCGGCGACCTGAAGAACTTCAACCTTTCGGTCGGTGTGACCGATGCGTTCATGGAAGCGTTGCAGGCCGATGCCGAGATCGAGCTCGTGCACCGCGCCGAGCCCGGCGCCGCCCAGAAGGAAGCCGGCGCGTACCAGCACGCGCAGCCGGGCGGCGGTGGCCACTGGGTGTACCGCAAGCGGCGCGCGCGCGAGCTGTGGGACCAGGTCATGCGATCAACCTACGACCACGCCGAACCGGGCGTGCTGTTCCTCGACCGCATCAACGAAGACAACAACCTGTCGTACTGCGAAAGTATCGCCGCCACCAACCCGTGCGCCGAGCAGCCGCTGCCCCCTTATGGCTGCTGCTGCCTCGGCTCGATCGATCTGACACGCTTCGTGCACGCGCCCTTCGAGACCGCGGCGAGTTTCGACGAAGCTGCCTTCGTGAAAGTTGCGCAGGTCGCCACGCGGATGCTCGACAACGTGCTCGACGTGACCGTGTGGCCGCTGCCGCAGCAGCAGGAAGAAGCGCGCAGCAAGCGCCGCATCGGCCTGGGTTTCACCGGCCTGGGCGACGCGCTGGTGATGCTCAACCTGCGCTACGACGGTGCCGAAGCGCGTGCGATGGCGCGCCGCATCACCGAGCTGATGCGCGACGCGGCCTACGAGGCCTCGGTCGAGCTGGCGCGCGAGCGCGGCGCCTTCCCGCTCTTCAACGCCGACCTGTACCTCACGGGCACGACGTTCGCGTCGCGTCTGCCCCAGGCGCTGCGCGACCGCATCCGCGCCCACGGGCTGCGCAACTCGCACCTGCTGTCGATCGCGCCCACCGGCACGATCAGCCTGGCTTTCGCCGACAACGCGAGCAACGGCATCGAGCCGGCATTCAGCTGGAGCTACACGCGCAAGAAGCGCATGCCCGACGGCAGCTTCAAGGAGTACGCGGTCGAAGACCACGCCTGGCGCCTGTACCGGCATTTGAAAGGCGACACCACGCCGCTCACGTCGGCTTTCGTGACGGCGCTCGAGATGAGCGCACAGGCCCACGAAGCGATGGTGGCGGCGGTTGCGCCGTGCATCGACACGGCGATCTCGAAAACCGTGAATGTGCCGGCCGACTACCCGTATGCCGACTTCCAGCACCTCTACCTCGAAGCCTGGGAATCTGGCCTGAAGGGCCTGGCGACCTATCGGCCCAACAGCGTGCTCGGCTCGGTGCTGAGTGTGGCGCCAGTCGGCGGCGCAGCCGCGGCCGGCCCGCTGCAGATCGACGGCGCCAACCGGCGCCTCGCGCTCGAACGCCTGCCGGCGCCGGTGCTCTCGTCGCTGCGCTGGCCGGGGCGGCCCGAGCTGCCCTCGGGCAACCCGGCCTGGACCTTCATGGTGCACCACCCGTTCGGCGACTTTGCGCTTTTCGTCGGCGAACTCGCGTCGGCCGACGGCGGCCCGGCCCAGCCTTTCGAGGTGTGGGTCAACGGCGCCGAACAGCCGCGCGGCCTCGGTGCGCTGGCGAAGACCTTGTCGATGGACCTGCGCGCCAACGACCCGGCCTGGCTGCAGCTCAAGCTCGACGCGCTGGCCACGGTGGCCGAAGAGCGTGCGTTCGAGATGCCGTTCCCGCCGCACGGCGAACGCCGCCTGTTCCCCGGCGTGGTGGCGGCCACCGCGGCGGTGGTCCGCTGGCGCTGCGAGCAGCTCAAGGCTTTGCCGCGGCTCGGCCGCAGCGGCCCGACGCCGGTGATGGACGCGATGTTCAGCGTCGACGAGCCGCACACCGGGCCCTCGGGCACGCTCGCCTGGGCGGTCGACATCGACAACCCCGCCAGCGGCGAAGCCTTCACGCTAACGCTGAAGGAAGTGACGCTGCCGGGCCCCGATCGCACGACCGTGACGCGGCCCTGCGCCGTCGGCTTTTCGGGCAACTACCCGCGCGCGCTCGACGGGCTGGCGCGTTTGCTGTCGCTCGACATGCGCGTGATCGACCCGGCCTGGATCGGCATGAAGCTGCGCAAGCTGCTGAACTACGCTGAGCCGCTGGGACACTTCATGGCCTTCGTGCCGGGGCTGCCGCACGGCGAGCGGCGCCAGCAGACCTGGCCGTCGACGGTGGCGTATCTGGCACGTTTGATCATCCACCGCTACGCGATGCTCGGCGTGCTCAACGAAGAGGGTTACCCGCTGCGTGACATGGGTGTGCTCGAATCGTCGCGTGACCCGCAGGAGCGGGGCCGCGTGCTGGCCGGGAAGGTCTGCCTGGAGTGTGGCAACGCCACCGTCATCCACAAGGACGGCTGCGACTTCTGCACCGCCTGTGGTGACATCGGGCAGTGCGGATGATGGCAACGGCACTGCCCGGGTTCGACACCCCAGCGGTCTGCTTCGAGCAACCGTTCGAGATGCTCGCGGCCTGCCACGACCGGGTGCGGCGCAGCCTCGTGCTGCTGCAGCGGCTGATCGAACACGTCGACGCAAAGGGGCACGATGCGCAGTCGCACTCGGCGGCCGCCGACGTGCTGCGTTACTTCGATCTGGCCGCACCCCAGCACCACCTGGACGAAGAACATCACGTCTTCGCGGTGCTGGCCGCAGCCGGCGATGCGACGCTGGCGGCGACCACGGCCGGGCTGCGCAGTGACCACGCGCGCATGGAGACGCTGTGGGCGCCGTTGCGCCTGGCAATGCGCGCGTGGTCGGTGCCCGGCGCGTCAGGCCTCGTGGGCACGGTCGTGCGGCAACAGGCGCTGGCGTTCGTGCAGGTTTACGCGGCCCATCTGCAGACCGAAGAAAACATCGTTTTCCCGGCCGCGCGGGCGCGCATGGACGAGGCTCGGCTCGCGCAGATGTCGGCCGAGATGCAAGGGCGGCGACGGCCCAACGCGCTCACCTGACGGAACGCGTTCAAGGCGGCCCGTGG
>JAYVTD010000011.1:0-2745 GCA_043774765.1 Rhizobacter sp.
GTCGAGGTCGTCGACCTGTCGCGCCTCGAACTCGAAGCCGCCGTCGCACCCGAAGACGTGGGCGGCGTGCGGGTCGGGCACGTGGCGCGCCTGAGCGTCGACGGCCTGGCCGAGCCGGCCGCTGCGACGGTGGTGCGCATCAACCCGAGCACGCAGTCGGGCACGCGCGCCGTGCTCGTGTACCTGGCGCTGCAACCGCAGCCTGGTCTGCGCCAGGGCCTGTTCGCACGCGGCAGCATCGAAATGCAGCGCAAGTCGGCGCTCGTCGTACCTGTGGCCGCGGTGCGCATCGACCAGGCCCAGCCCTATGTGCTGGCGGTGCAGAACGGCAAGGTCACGTTGCGAAGCGTCGGCCTCGGGCTGCGCGGTGAGGCCGCACTCGACGGGCGCATCGAGAGCATGGTCGAACTGACGAGCGGCGCCCAGGCCGGCGACACGGTGCTGCGCGCCAGCGCCGGCGCGGTGCGCGATGGCACGGTGGTGAAACTGCCTGGCGCAGCGGCTCCCGCGGTCGCCTCGGCCGCCTCGGCCGCACCGGCCAAGCCCTGACCATGTGGTTCACCCGCGTCTCGATCGGCAACCCGGTGATGGCCACGATGGTCATGCTGGCCTTCGTCGTGCTCGGCCTGTTCAGCTACCAGCGGCTGGCGGTCGATCAGTTCCCGAACATCGACTTCCCGACCGTCGTGGTCGTGATGGACTACCCGGGCGCCTCGCCCGAAATCGTCGAGAGCGAAGTCACGAAGAAGGTCGAAGAAGCGGTCAACACCGTGGCCGGCATCAGCGCACTGTCGTCGCGCTCTTACGAAGGCACCTCGGTCGTGATCGTCGAGTTCAACCTCGATGTCGATGGCCGCAAGGCGGCCGAGGACGTGCGCGAGAAGGTATCGCTGATCCGCCCTTTGCTGCGCGACGAAGTGAAAGAACCGCGCATCTCGCGCTTCGACCCGCAGAGCGAGCCGATCTTCAACGTGGCGGTGCTCTCGACAGACGGCAAGAAGACACCGCAAGAGCTCACCACGTGGGCCACGCAGGTGCTGCAGAAGAAGCTCGAGAACGTGCGCGGTGTCGGCTCGGTCGGCGTGGTCGGCGGCATCGCACGCGAGATCAACCTGTACCTCAAGCCGGCCGCGCTCGACGCGCTGGGCATCAGCGTCGAGCAGGTGGTTGCTGCGGTGAAGAGCGAAAACCAGGAACTGCCGCTCGGCTCGATCCGCTCGCTCGAACAGGAACGGGTGGTGCAGATCAACGCGCGCCTGAAACGCCCCGAAGACTTCCGCGACATCGTGGTCGCGCGCAAAGGCGGCAACGCCGTCAAGCTGTGGCAGGTGGCCGACGTGGTCGACGGCCCGCAGGAAGTGGAGAGCCTGGCGCTCTACAACGGCCAGCGCACCGTGCTGCTGAGCGTGCAGAAGTCGCAGGGCGAAAACACGATTGCGGTGGTCGACGGTTTGCAGAAAGCCTTGCTCGACGCCACACCGCTCACGCCGCCCGGCGTGAAGGTCGAAGTGAACCGCGACAACTCGCGGGCGATCCGCCTGTCGGTCGCGAACGTGAAACGCACACTCTTCGAGGGCGCGGCGCTCACCATCCTGATCGTCTTCCTGTTCCTGAACTCGTGGCGTTCGACCGTCATCACTGGCCTGACGCTGCCGATCGCGCTGATCGGCACCTTCCTCTTCATGTACCTGTTCGGCTTCACGATCAACAGCATCACGATGATGGCGCTGAGCCTGTGCGTGGGCCTGCTGATCGACGACGCGATCGTGGTGCGCGAGAACATCGTGCGCCATGTGCAGATGGGCAAGAGCGCCCACCAAGCGGCGCTCGATGGCACCAACGAGATCGGCCTGGCGGTGCTGGCCACCACGCTGTCGATCGTCGCGGTGTTCCTGCCGATCGGCTTCATGGGCGGCATCGTCGGCAAGTTCTTCCACGAGTTCGGCCTGACCATCGTCGCAGCGGTGCTGATCTCGATGTTCGTCAGCTTCACACTCGACCCGATGCTGTCGAGCATCTGGCACGATCCGCAGGCTGAACGGGCACATTCGGGCACGCGCCGCGAAGGCCCGCCGCTGACGCTGTACGACAAGACCATCGGCCGCGTCACCCACCTGTTCGAGCGGCTCACCGAAGCGCTGTCGCGGGCCTACCAGCGCATCCTCGGCTGGTCGCTCAAGCACAAGCTGGCGACGCTGCTGATCGCCTTCGCCACCTTCGCCGGCAGCTTCTTCATCATCCCGCTGCTCGGTGCCGAGTTCGTGCCCAAGGCCGACTTTTCCGAGACCCAACTCAATTTCTACACGCCGGTCGGCTCGTCGCTCGAACTCACCGAAGCGCGCGCGAAGCAGATCGACGCCGCTTTGCGTGAACTGCCCGAAGTGCAGTACACCGTGACCACCATCAACAGCGGCCAGGCGGCGGGCAAGATCTATGGCGCGGTGTACATCCGGCTCGTCGACCGCGCGCTGCGCACACGTTCGATCGACCAGATGACGGTGCCGTTGCGGGCGCGGCTGGCCAGCATTCCCGGCATCACGATCACCAACATCGGTGTCACCGACCTGGGTGGGGGAAAGAGTCTGCAGTTCTCGGTGCAGGGCACCGACCTGGCCGAGCTGGAGCGACTGTCGCGCCTGATCACGCCGAAGCTGCAGGCCATCTCCGGCCTGATCGATCTCGACAGCACGCTCAAGCCCGACAAGCCCACGGTCGCCATCAATGTGAAGCGCGATGCCGCCTCCG
>JAYVTD010000012.1:0-2279 GCA_043774765.1 Rhizobacter sp.
CGCCAGGTCGCTCAGGTTGACCGCGAGCGCCTTGTGGCCCAGGCGCTGCGGCGCGACGGTGGGCAGGAAGTGGCGGCCTTCGACCAGCATGTCACTCGAGACCGCGAGCTGCGTGCCGGGCGAGGTGGCGAAGAGCGCACAGTCGTCGCCCACGCCGAGCGCGGCGCGCTTCACGCTGCGGGTGAAGTACTTCGCGATGAGGTCAAATTCGCCGAGGGCCATACTTGCATTGTCACTCGCTGCGCTGCGCCTTTCAGCGCGGCTCGGCCTCGCGCAGCAGGATGGCGAGCTCGATGGTCGACTTCACGTCCATCTTCTCGAACACACGCACGCGGTGGACTTCGACGGTGCGCACGCTGATGTCGAGCGCGCGTGGCAAAGCGCTGCGCCGCATTGCACGCGACCTGCAGGTCGAAGTCGAGATCGGCCTGTTCCTGCGAGCGGCTGCGCTCGCAGCTGACCGTCAGCCACACCAGCAGCGACTGCGCCACGATCAGCAGCGCGACCAGCGCGCCCCAGAGTGCGAGCCGGCGTACCGGCCAGGCGCGCGGCAAGCTGAGGGGAGAAGGCGGCTGATCGGTCGTGCGGGGAGCGAGCTCAGGGCCAGGGTGCAGCGCGGAATATTGCGGACGGCGGCATGTTGCCGCTGCGCAGTTTCGCGCATGGCGCACGTGCCCGCCCGGCCCCGCACTGCGCGCGCCGTGGTGGCCCGGGGCCGCTCCTACAATGCCGGCTCGAACGCTTGGCGATTCACTCGCGCGACGACCTCACAACGACCGAGACAGCCCACCATGAACAACGCCGAACAAAAGGCCGCCGAGTTGCGCCGCGCAGCACTCGAGTACCACGAGTTCCCGACGCCGGGCAAGGTGGCGATCCATGCGACCAAGCAGATGGTCAACCAGCGCGATCTGGCGCTGGCCTACTCACCCGGCGTGGCCTCGGCGTGTGAAGAGATCGTGGCCGACCCGGCGAACGCGTTCAAGTACACCTCGCGTGGCAACCTCGTGGCCGTGATCACCAACGGCACCGCCGTGCTCGGCCTGGGCGACATCGGCCCGCTGGCCGCCAAGCCGGTGATGGAAGGCAAGGCGGTGCTGTTCAAGAAGTTCGCCGGCATCGATGTGTTCGACATCGAAGTCGACGAGAAGAACCTCGACAAGCTGATCGACGTGATCGCCGCGCTCGAGCCGACCTTCGGTGGCATCAACCTCGAAGACATCAAGGCGCCCGACTGTTTCTACGTCGAGCGAGCACTGCGCGCGCGCATGAAGATTCCGGTCTTCCACGACGACCAGCACGGCACGGCGATCGTCGTCGGCGCGGCCTTCCTGAACGGCCTGAAGGTCGGCGGCAAGAACATCCGGCAAGTCAAGCTCGTGACTTCAGGCGCCGGTGCCGCGGCACTCGCCTGCCTGGGCCTGCTCGTCAAACTCGGCCTGCCACGCGAGAACATCTGGGTCACCGACCTGGCCGGTGTCGTCTACGAAGGCCGCACCGAACTGATGGACGCCGACAAGATCGGCTTCGCGCAGAAGACTGAAGCACGCACGCTGTCGCAGGTGATGGAAGGTGCCGACGTGTTCCTCGGCCTGTCGGCCGGCGGCGTGCTGAAGAAGGAGATGGTCGCGAAGATGCGCGCCAACCCGATCATCTTCGCGCTCGCCAACCCGACGCCCGAGATCTTGCCCGAAGAAGTGAAAGAGGTGCGCAGCGACGCGATCATTGCGACCGGCCGCAGCGACTACCCGAACCAGGTCAACAACGTTCTCTGTTTCCCGTACATCTTCCGCGGCGCGCTCGACTCGGGCGCAACCACGATCACGATCGAAATGGAAATCGCTGCGGTGCACGCGATCGCCGAGCTGGCGCAGGCCGAGCAGAACGAGGTTGTGGCGGCGGCTTATTCCGGCGCGGCGCTGAGCTTCGGGCCCGACAACCTGATCCCCAAGCCCTTCGACCCGCGGCTGATGATGCGCATTGCGCCGGCCGTGGCCAAAGCAGCGGCCGACTCGGGGGTGGCGGCGCGGCCGATCACCGACATGGACGCGTACCGCGAGAAGCTGCAGACCTTCGTCTACGCCTCGGGCACGACGATGAAGCCGATCTTCAACATGGCCAAGCGCGCGGTCCACAAGCGCATCGCCTACGCCGAAGGCGAAGAGGAGCGGGTGCTGCGTGCCGCGCAGGTGATCGTCGACGAAGGCCTGGCGCGGCCGACGCTGATCGGGCGGCCCGAGGTGATCGCGCAACGCATCGAGAAGTTCGGACTGCGCCTG
>JAYVTD010000013.1:0-13046 GCA_043774765.1 Rhizobacter sp.
AGCCGCGAGACACATTCGGCGCTTCCCGCGCCAAATCACGTCAGAGGATGCGGCGCGGGTGCGCCAGGGTCTCGTGCGCGGCATGCAGCCGGCGCACCAGCACACCGATGAACGCGGCGTCGAAACGGTGCCGGCAGTTCGGGCTGACCTGCACCAGCGTCTCGGGAGTGAACGAGATCGTGGTGGCGTGTTCGGTCACGATCACGTCGGTGCTGTGCTTTTTCAGGTCGGGGCTGGGTGCGAGGTAGGCCATTTCGCCGATCGAGGTGCCGGCGCCGAGCTGGGCCACCTTCTTGCCGTCGCGAAACACGTCGACCTCGCCTTGCGCCAGGATGTGGAAGCTGTTGCCCTCTTCACCCTTGCGGAACAGCGCGTGGCCGAAGTGGAACCGTTGCCATTTGGCGCGGTGCACCACCTCCCACAACTCCACGTCGCCGAAGCCGCCGAAGAAGTCGAGCGAGCGCAGCAGGTTGAAGCGCTCGGAGTCGAGCACGCCCTGCAGCTGGCCGCGTGGCACCTGCTGGTTGGTGATCAGGCCCGAAAGCGCCTGCGCGAATTCGTCCCAGGTGGCGTAACGCTGCTCGGGGTTCTTGGCCAGCGCGCGCTGCACCACGGCATCGAGCCCGGCGCTCACGCCGGTGCGCAGCGCACCCAGCGGGCCGGGCTGCACGTGGTAAATCTGCTGCATCATGGCCGACTGCACCTGCGCGTCGAACGGCGGGCGCCCGGCGATCAGGTGGTAGAGCACGGCACCGAGCGAATACATGTCGGCGCGGGCGTCGAGCGTGTCGCCTTCGAGCTGCTCGGGCGACATGTAGGCGAGCGAGCCGACGCGGTGGATCTGCGTCACGTCGGACGCCAGGTTGAGCACGCTGCCGAAATCGCTGATCTTCACGTCGGTGACGCTGCCGTTGTTCAACACGGCCAGCAGATTGGCCGGCTTCACGTCGCGGTGAATCAGCCCCTGGCGGTACACGTAGCCCAGCGCCATCGCGCATTTAAAGCCGATCTCGACGATCAGCTCCAGCGACAGCAGCTGGTCGGCGCGGCAATACGGGCGCAGCGTGCTGCCGGGCACGTACTCCATCACCAGGTAGGGCGCCACCGGGTCGGGCACGGCGTCGAAGATCTGCACCACGTTCGGGTGATTCAGTCGGCCGACGAGCGCGGCCTCGGCGGCGTAGAAGCGCTCGGAAAAGCGGCCGTCCATCGTGTCGATCGCCGCCATCGGGCGCACCCGCTTGATCGCCACGTCGCGGCCCTGGAAATCGTCGTGGCACAGGAAGACTTCGCTGGTCGCGCCTTCACCGATCAGCTTGCGCACCCGGTACTTGCCGATCATCGCAGGCAAGGCGGGGCCTCCGGGCGTGAGGGTGCGGGGACTGGAGGTCGTGGTCGAAGTCGAAGGCATGGGCGGGAAGGGGCGCAGCTGCACCGGGAAACATCTTCGCACCGACCGCGCCCGCGTGCTGCGCCGATCAGCAGGGCAAATCGCCGCCAATCGTGAACCCGTCACGGGCCCGTGACGGGGCATCGCGCTGGTTTCGCCCCCGTAGAATCGCCCGATGATCCAAGCCAAACAAGACCTGCTCGCAGCGCTGGCCGCCGCGATGGCCGAGGTCGAGCCGGGCGCCAAGCTGGCGGCGGCCTTCGAGTCGCCGAAACAGGCCGCGCACGGCGACTTCGCCTGCACCGCGGCGATGCCGCTGGCCAAGGCCCTGAAGAAGAACCCGCGCGATGTGGCAGCAGCGCTCGTCGCTGCGCTGAACCGCCAGCCGGCCGTGCAGCGCTGGGTCGAGGCGCTCGAGATCGCCGGCCCGGGCTTCATCAACCTGCGCCTGAAGGCCGCTGCCAAACAGGCGGTGGTGAGCGAGGTGCTGGCCGGTGGCGCGCAGTTCGGCCTGCAAGCCCCATGCGACGACAAAGTGCTGGTCGAGTTCGTATCGGCCAACCCGACCGGCCCGCTGCACGTGGGCCATGCGCGCCAGGCCGCGCTCGGCGACGCGATCTGCAACCTCTTCGCCACGCAGGGCTGGCACGTCACGCGCGAGTTCTATTACAACGACGCCGGCGTGCAGATTGCCACGCTGGCGAACTCGGTGCAGGCGCGGCTGCGCGGCTTCAAGCCGGGTGACGCGCAGTGGCCCGAGTCGGCCTACAACGGCGAGTACATCGCCGACATCGCGGCCGACTTCCGCGCCGGCAAGAGCGTGAAGGCCGACGACCGGTCGTTCACCGCGTCGGGTGACGTTGACGACCTCGACGGCATCCGCCAGTTCGCCGTGGCCTACCTGCGCCACGAACAAGACCTCGACCTGCAGGCCTTCGGCGTGCGCTTCGACCAGTACTTTCTCGAATCGAGCCTGTATTCGAGCGGCCGGGTCGACGCCACGGTGCAGCGCCTGATCGCCTCCGGCAAGACCTTCGAAGCCGGTGGCGCGCTCTGGCTGCGCAGCACCGACTACGGCGACGACAAGGACCGCGTGATGCGCAAATCGGCTCCGGCTGGCGCCGATTCGTCATCCACGGACGCCGCCGTCTACACCTACTTCGTGCCCGACGTGGCCTACCACGTGCAGAAGTTCGAGCGCGGCTTCAGCAAGGCCATCAACATCCAGGGCGGTGACCACCACGGCACCGTGGCGCGGGTGCGCGCCGGCGTGCAGGCGGCCGGCGTGGGCGTGCCGGCGGGCTACCCGGAGTACGTGCTGCACAAGATGGTCACGGTGATGAAGGGCGGTGCAGAGGTGAAGATCTCCAAGCGCGCCGGCAGCTACGTGACGCTGCGCGACCTGATCGACTGGACCAGCCGCGACGCGGTGCGCTTTTTTCTGCTCAGCCGCAAGGCCGACACCGAGTTCACCTTCGACGTCGACCTGGCGCTCAAGCAGAACGACGAGAACCCGGTCTTCTACGTGCAGTACGGGCATGCGCGCATCTGCTCGGTGATCCGACAATTTGCCGGCAAGGGCGGCGATCTGGCGAGCCTGGGCAGCGCGAACCTCGCGCTGCTCACCGCCCCGAGCGAAGCAGCGCTGATGCTGAAGCTGGCGGCGTACCCCGCGATGCTGGCCTCGGCCGCCACCGACCTGGCGCCGCACGACGTGGCGTTCTACCTGCGCGACGTGGCCAGCGCCTTTCACAGCTATTACGCCGCCGAGCGTTTTCTCGTCGACGATGCCGAACTCGCGCGGGCGCGGCTCGCGCTGCTGGTTGCAACAAGGCAAGTCATTCAGAACGCGCTCGGGGTGCTCGGCGTGAGCGCGCCGGAGCGCATGTCCCGGGAAGGTGTGGCCACCGAGATGGAAAACACATGACATTCCAGAGCAGTTCGAACCGCGGTTTCGCGATGGCGCGGCAGCGCGGCGGCTTCGCCGTGGGCCTGATCGTCGGCCTGCTGATCGGCTTGGCGCTGGCGCTCGGCGTGGCACTGTACGTGACCAAGGTGCCGGTGCCCTTCGTCAACAAGGTGCCGCAGCGCACGGCTGGCCAAGACGCGGCCGAGACCGAGAAGAACAAGAACTGGGAGCCGAACAGCCCGCTCTACGGCAAGAACCCGGCCAGGCCGGCGAGCGGCGCAGTCGCCGCTTCGGCGCCGCCGGCCGTGGCCGGGCCAGCCTCGGCGGCGGCACCTGCCGCCAAACCCTTGTCGCCCGCCGCCGCGCGCGACCCGGCGGCGATCCTGAGCGGCGCCGCCGCCGGGGCGTCGGCTCCCAAAGCGGCCACCCCCGCCGGATCAGACCCCTTCGTCTACTTCGTGCAGGCCGGCGCCTACGCCAAGACCGAAGACGCCGAGCAGCAGCGCGCGCGTCTGGCGATGATGGGCCTTGAAGCGAAGCTGACCGAGCGCGAGCAGTCGGGGCGCACGGTGTTCCGTGTGCGGCTCGGCCCGTTCGACAAGAAGGACGACGCCGACGCCGCCAAGGCGAAGCTCGGCGACGCCGGCATCGAGTCGGCGCTGGTGCGGGTGCAACGTTAGGCCGTGGCGGCGATGGCCTGAACTTTGCTCGATGTGTGTGACTCTTTGTGAGGTGCGAACTTGAAGACCGGCTGGATCCAATGAACATGAAACGTCGTGAGTTTTCTGCTGCGGTGATCGGGGCCGGCGTCGGCGCCGTCTCGATGGCCACGCTGGCCCAGGGCGGCCCGGTCGAGGGCACGCACTACGTGCGGCTGAGCCAGCCGGTGCCCACCACGACCGCCGGCAAGATCGAAGTGATCGAGTTCTTCTGGTACGGCTGCCCGCACTGCAACGCCTTCGAGCCGGCGCTCGAACCGTGGATCAAGCAGCTGCCGCCCGACGTGGCCTTCCGCCGCGTGCCGGTCGCGTTCAGTCAGGAGCCCTTCTTCGCCCACCAGCGCATCTTCTATGCGCTCGAAACCCTGGGGCAACTGCCGGCGCTGCACCGCAGGGTGTTCTACGCGATCCACAGCGACCGCCTGAGGCTCGACAAACCGGCCGAGATCTCCGCCTTCATGGCCAAGAACGGCCTGGATGCCACCAAGTTCATGGAAGCCTTCGACTCGTTTTCGGTGCAGACCAAGGCCCGTCAGGCGGCGCAGTTGTCGGCCGCGTACAAGATCGACGGTGTGCCCGCCATCGGCGTGCAGGGCCGCTACTACACGTCGGGGCCGCTCGCCGGCTCGAACGAGAAGTCGCTCGGCGTGGCCGACTTCCTGATCGAACGCGTGCGCAAGGGCGCGTAGCCCGCGCAGCAGCGCACGGGCAAGTTTTCAGGCGGCGCGTGGCGGTGCCACGGCAGCGCCCTCGATGCCGCGGCGCTTGAGCGCTTGAGCGCTTCGGCAACGAGGCCGAAGCTTTCATCTCTTCGATGAAAACACTCAGCCAGACTTGCGCTGCGGTGCGGCCCTTGGGCACACCCATCGCCTGCTCGATCACCATGAAGCGCCCAGGCAGCAGGCGAACGCCGCTGGCCCTCTTCGCATCGGCTAGCAGTTGCTGCCTCACGCCCGCGGCCACCTCCAGGTTTTGCGCGAGGAACAGCCCGGTCACGGCGGGCGAAGTCGGTGCGCGCACGAGCGTGGCCGCTTTCAGCTCGCGCGTGAGGTAAAGGTCGTAGGCGCTGCCACGGCCCACCACCACGCGCGTGCCGGCGCGATCGACATCTTCATTGCGCTGCAACACCGAGTCGTTGCGCACCAGGTAGGCGCCTTCGATGATCACATAAGGTGCGGTGTATTCCGTGTCTGCGGCGCGCACCGGGTCGATGGCGAAAAACGCGAGGTCGACCTGCTGCGCCTTGACCGCTTCCACCACGTTGCCGGCCGAGTTGAACTGCACCAGTTCGATGGGCAGGCCGAGGCGGCGTGCCGCTTCGCGCGCCAGGTCGACCGACACACCGCGCGGCTCGCCGTTCGCGCCCCGATTCGCGAGGATCGGGTTGCCGAAGTTGATCGCCGCCCGCAGCTTTCCGCTGGCGCCGAGCTCCGCGATCGCGCGCGCCCGAAGATCAGGCTTGCGGTGGGCGCGGGCGCTCCATTCGACTTTCACCTTCGCGCTCTTGACGATGGCGGGGTGGTGCCGTGGATCCAGGCCATGCATCAGCAGCCTGCCGTGCACTTCCCCGCGCTGTCGAATTCCATGGTCTTGCCCGAGAGCGGAATGTGGACCGGCATCTTGGCCGCCTTGACGAAAGCCTCGGTCTTGCTGCCCGCGCGCGCCTTGCCGTCGACCGTGCCGACCTCGTTGGCGTGCGACGCGATGACCGACGCCGGTTTCACGAGTTCATTCACCACGTAGGCCGCCTCCACCGGGCCGGTGGTGAAACCGTCACCGATGTTCATGACCGCGAGCCTGGCGCGTTAGTGGTTGTGCACCACGACATCCTGGTCGGCCGTGATGCCCGTGTCGCCCGACAGGTAGGTCACCAGCCCGTTGCTGGACGTCACGATGTAGCCGGTGGCCAGCCCTACGTCGCCGGCGATGCCCGCGTCTTTCATGGCCTTGCCGAGCTCACCGCCGATGTAGTCGGGGTCGACGCCGTTGCTGTGCACCGCCCACGGTGGCGATGCGCATGCCCGAGATGCTCACGCTGCCACCGAAGCGGGCCAGGACGGAGTTCGCAGGGTCGCCGCCGTTCGCCTTCAGCTTGGCCGCGAAGAACGGTGGCATCTCGCTGCCGGTCACGATCTTCGACTTCTTCGCCAGCGCGATGTTCACCACATTGGTGTTAGGCAGCGCAGAGACCGAAGTGTCGGGCTTGTCGCAAGCACCCGAGTTCGGCGCCTTATTGTGCGCGTTGCCCACGTGGTCGCCGTGCATGTAGCTCACCAGAATGATGTCGATCTTGCCGAGCCGCGGGTCGGTCGCGCCGGCGACGGTGCGGCCCGGGTCGTAGAGTACGCGCGTGCCGTTCGGGTCTTCGAAGATCAGCGCACGATCCTGAGGGCAGAACTCGCCGTCGATGCCACCGAGCGGTGTCACCTTCACGGCCTGCGCCAGCGCAGGCGCACTGAGTGCGGCGGCGAAGCGGGTCAGACGATTCATTCGAGCTCCATCGGTTTGTTGAAAACGACAAGGGCGCACGCCACGTCCGCAGCGGGGCGAGCGGTCATCGGGTTTGCACTCAGGCGGGCACCCATAGACGCGGTGAAGCCAGGCAAGCAGTTCGCGCTGATTCGGCGGGCGGTTGTGGGGAGAATCTGGCGGATTCGAGGTTCATTTGCCAGCAATGAACGTTGGGTTGGCAGAACCCCGGAGCTGGGTCACCGAAGCACGAAACGCGACGGGCTAGAATGACCTGCAAGTTTCATGCCCCTATGACCCCCACATTTGTCCGTTTCCACGCCAGTCCCGTCAAGACCCCGCGGAGGGTGCTGTTGGCCACCCTGCTCGCGGCTGCCGTTGCGGCGCCGGCCCAGGCCGAAAAGGCCGACCGGTTCAAGCCGCTGAACGTCGAAGCCGACCAGCCGGGCAAGATCGACCTGCAGAACCAGTTCGTCGTTTTCAACGGCAACGTGGTCGTCAGCAAAGGCACGATGCAGATCCGCGCAGCGCGCATCGAGGTGCGCGAAACGCCGGGCGGCTACCACACGGCCGTGGCGACCGGCGCGCCGGGCAAGCCCGCCACCTTCCGCCAGAAGCGCGACGGCGTTGACGAATACATCGCGGGCGAAGCCGAAAAGCTCGAATACGACGGCAAGACCGACACCATCCGCTTCGTGACCAACGCATCGGTGCGGCGCATGCGCGGCGCAGCCGTGGCCGACGAGATCGCCGGCAACCTCGTCACCTACGACAGCACGACCGAGGTCTTCAGCGTCTCGGGCGGCGCCGCGCCCACGCCCACCAACCCCGGCGGGCGCGTGCGCGCCGTGCTCACGCCGCGCGAGGGCTCCGAAGCGGCAGCCGAAACCGCTTCGGCCGCGTCGGCACCCACACCGACGCTCAAGCTCAGCCCCTCGCTCGGAGTAAAACGTTGAGCTTGGCGGAGGTGGGCGCCTCGGCGCATCGGCTCGAAGCACGCGGCCTGCAAAAGTCGTATGGCGCGCGAATGGTCGTGAAAGACGTGCACCTGGCGGTCGACAGCGGCGAGGTCGTCGGCCTGCTCGGGCCCAACGGCGCCGGCAAGACGACGAGTTTCTACATGATCGTGGGCCTGGTGCGGGCCGACGCTGGCGAGATCAGCATCGAAGGCCAGCGTGTCGACCGGCTGCCGATCCACAAACGCTCGCGCATGGGCCTGTCGTACCTGCCGCAGGAAGCGTCGATCTTCCGCAAGCTGACGGTCGAAGAGAACGTGCGCGCTGTGCTAGAGCTGCAGATCGGCCCCGACGGCAAGGCGCTGAAGCCAGCGGTAATCGAAGAGCTGCTGAACGGCCTGCTGCGCGACCTGTCAATCGACAAGCTGCGCGCTTCGCCGGCACCTGCCCTGTCGGGCGGCGAGCGGCGCCGCGTCGAGATCGCGCGCGCGCTGGCGACTCAGCCGCGTTTCATCCTGCTCGACGAGCCGTTCGCCGGCGTCGACCCGATCGCGGTGCTGGAGATTCAGCGCATCATCAGTTTCCTGAAGAGCCGTGGCATCGGCGTGTTGATCACCGACCACAACGTGCGCGAAACGCTGGGCATCTGCGACCGCGCCTACATCATCAGCGAAGGGCGCGTTCTGGCCGAAGGCACGCCGACCGAGATCGTCGACAACGCCGACGTCCGCAAGGTGTACCTCGGCGAACACTTCCGAATGTGACGGGTTCATCCAGATGAAACCCACTCTCCAATTCAGGCTCTCGCAGCACCTGGCGCTCACGCCCCAGCTGCAGCAGTCGATCCGGCTGCTGCAGCTTTCCACGCTCGAACTCCACCAGGAAGTCGAGCAGATGCTGGAGCAGAATCCGTTCCTCGAAGCCGAAGAAGATTCCGGCCAGGTGTTCGAGCCGCTGGCCGAACGCACCTCGACCGCCGAACGCGCCGGCGAGCGCGAAACCGAGCGTGCCGCCGAGAGCGGCTCCGAAGGCGGCAGCGACGAAGCCGCGCCGATCGACGCCGCCGACTTCGGCGGCACGGAACGCGAAGACTGGGAAAACGGCACCGAGCGCGAAGACTTCGACGGCATCCGCGAAACCCCCGGCAAGAGCAGCAACAGCAGCGACAGCGACGAATTCGACGGCCAAGACCGCGACGCGCCGCTGCCGAGCCTGCAGGACCACCTGCGCGAGCAGCTCTCCAGCATGCGCCTGTCGCCGATGGACGCGGCCGCCGTGATGGTGCTGATCGAATCGCTGAACGACGACGGTTACCTCGACGACCCGCTCGAAGACATCGCTGCAAAACTGGTCGGCGACGACGCTTCCGAGAACGAGCGCGACGACCTGCTCGCACGCCTGCAATGCGGCCTGCGCTGGCTGCAGAGCATGGAGCCGACCGGCGTGGGCGCCAGCAACCTCGGCGAATGCCTCATCCTGCAACTGCGCACGCAGCCGCGTTGCGAAGCGCAGATGATCGCGATCATCGTCTGCAAGCAGCACCTCGAACTGCTGGCGCGGCGCGACCTGAAGAAGCTGATGGCCGCAACCGGGGCCGACGACGACCTGCTGCGCCAGGCCCAGGCGCTGATCGTGGCGCTCGAACCCAAGCCGGGCCGCCAGTTCGCGCGCGCCGAAGCCAACATCGTGATCCCCGACGTGATCGTGCAGAAGGCCGGGCGCGGCTGGAAGGTCGTGCTCAACCCCGACGTGATGCCCAAGCTGCGCATCAACGACCTGTATGCCAACGCGATCCGCCAGCAGCGTGGCGCCGGTTCGCGCAGCGCCGGTGCTGAAGGCGCAAGCGGCGCCGGTGCCGGCCTGAACACACGGCTGCAGGAAGCACGCTGGTTCATGAAGAACATCCTGCAGCGCTTCGACACGATCCAGCGCGTTTCGCAAGCCATCGTCGAACGCCAGAAGAACTTCTTCACGCACGGCGCAATCGCGATGAAGCCGCTGGTGCTGCGCGAGATCGCCGACGAACTCGGGCTGCACGAATCGACCATCTCGCGCGTGACCACCGCGAAGTACATGTCCACGCCTTACGGCACCTTCGAGCTGAAGTATTTCTTCGGCTCGTCGCTCAACACCGAAGCCGGCGGCAATGCGTCGAGCACCGCGGTGCGCGCGCTCATCAAGCAGATCGTTGCGGCCGAGAACCCGGCCAAGCCGCTCTCTGACAGCCAGATCTCGCAGATGCTCGACGAACAGGGCATCCAGGTCGCGCGCCGCACCGTGGCCAAGTACCGCGACGCGCTGAAGATTGCGCCGACCCAGTTGCGAAAGGCGATGTAGCCATGCCGTTGCCGATCTTCCTGCCCTGCGCCGCCGGCGTCGAAGCGCTGCTCGCCGAAGAAGTGCAGCGTGTGCTGCCGAAAGCGCAGGTGCACAGCGCGCGCGGCGGCGTGGCGCTGGCCGGCGAGCCGCTCGAAGTGATGACGCTGAATCTCGAAAGCCGGCTCGCGCAGCGGGTGCTCGTCGAAGTGGCGCACGGTTCGTACCGCGACGAAAACGACGTGTACGAGCTCGCGCGCAGTGTCGACTGGTCGGAGTGGATCACGCCGCAGCACACCTTGCGTGTGGACACCACCGCGCACCGCAGCCCGTTGAAGAGCCTCAACTTCGCAGCGCTGCGCGTGAAGGACGCGGTCTGCGACCTGCTGCGTGAAGCCACCGGCGAGCGCCCGAGCGTGGACACGCAGCATCCCGATCTGCAGCTCGTACTGCACCTGGGTGAACTCGAAGCCACGCTGTATGTCGACAGCTCGGGCGAATCACTCTTCAAGCGCGGCTGGCGCGAAGACAAGGGCGACGCGCCGCTGAAAGAAACGCTGGCCGCCGCGATGCTCGCGGCCGCAGGCTGGCACGGCACACCGACCGAAGGCGGCGCCCTGCACGACCCGTGCTGCGGCTCGGGCACGATTGCGATCGAAGCGGCGCAGATCGCCTGCGGCGTGGCGCCGGGGCTAAAACGCCGATTCGCGTTCGAGCGCCTGCTGCCGTTCACGACCGATGCGATGCGCGCGCAGCTGCAGCGCCTGCGCAGCCTCGCACAAGCACGCATCCACGCCAGCGCGGTGCCGATCTTCGCCAGCGACGTGTCGTTCCGAATGGTCGACTTCGCGCGCCGCAACGCGCGGCGCGCCGGCGTGGAAGCCGCGATCACCTTCAACGGCGGCGACGCACTCGAACGGCCCGCCCCCGAGCTGCCGCCCGAGATGCCCGGCACGCTGATGATCAACCCGCCCTACGGCGAGCGCATCGAGGTCGGTGGCAAGGCTGCGCGCGCTTCAGCCGAAGACCGCAGTCTTGACAACAGGGAAGCACCGAGCGATTTTTTCCCGCGCCTGGCCTCGCACTGGAAACACGCCTACACACAACACGTCGCCGGCTGGACCGCCTACGTGCTCAGCCCCGACATGAAGCTGCCGGGTGCGATGCGGCTGAAAGAGTCGCGCCGCGCGCCGATGTGGAACGGGCCGATCGAGTGCCGGCTGTTCCGCTTCGACCTGGTGGCCGGCTCGGCGCGCAAGATCTGACGCGCCGCGGGCCTGAGCGCCCGTTCAGCGCCCTTGGGACAGCTGCGACAACTGCGCCAGCAGGTCGTCCATGCCACCGAGCCCGTCGGCCGGTACGTGGCCCTGCGGCGTGAGCTGGTCCACCACCTGAGGCAGCACCTGCGAGAGCTGGCCGGCCGCTTCTTCGTTCGACAGGCCGAGTTGCGCCGCGAGGTCGCTGATCGTGTCGGAACCGAGCACATTGGAGAGCTGGTCGCCCGAGATCGGTGCATTCTGGCCGGACCCGATCCACGAGCCGATCACGTCACCCAGGCCGCCCTGGGTGAATTTGCCGATCAGGTCGCCGAGGCCGCCACCCGCACCGCCCCGGCCTTGCCCGTTGGCGAGCATCGCGATCACCGCGTTCAGCAGCGCGCCTTGAGCGCCGCCGCGGCCCTGCCCGCCCATGCCACCCGCTACCGCGCCGATCACCGAATCAAGCAGACCCATGAGCACTCTCCTTCAAGTTGAGAGGCGATTCTGCGCAGCGCGGCGCTGCAACGCAAGCCAGGCCAGCGCCGCGCCGGCCAGCAGCACCGGCACGATCGAGCCCAGGTTCAGCAGCGTCCAGCCCTGGGTGGTGACAAGCGCGCCCGAGCTGAACGAGGTGACTGTCATGGTCGTGAAGATCACCGTGTCCATCGCCGCCTGCGCAGTGGTTTTTTCTTCCGGACGATAGGCTTCGGTGAAGAGGGTCGTGCCGCCGATGAAGAGGAAGTTCCAGCCCACGCCGAGCGCCAACAGCGCCACCAGGAACTGCATAAGATCGACGCCGGACAGCGCCACCGCGATGCACACCGCGTTGAGCACCACGCCCACCGCCATCACCGGCAGGCAACCGAAACGCCTGATCAGCGAGCCGGTGAAGAAGCTCGGCACGAACATGCCCAGCACGTGCCACTCCAATACCAGCGCCGTGCTCTTGAACGGGTGCGCACACTGCGACATCGCGATCGGCGTGGCCGCCATCAGCAGGTTCATCACGCCGTAACCCAGCGAACAGGCCATGACCGCAACGATGAACACCGGCTGGCTTGCGATCTCGCGCAGCGGCCGGCCGGGCCGTGTGGCGCTCGGCAAGGGCAACGGCGGGAAGCTGATGAACGACAGCACCAGCAGCGCGAGCAGGGCCACAGCCACGAGCGCAGCATAGGCACCGGCGAAAGCGACGGGGAAATAGTCGCGTGTCGCGCTCGCCAGGTTCGGCCCGGCCACCGCGCCGATGATGCCGCCGGCCAGCACCCACGAGATCGCCCGTTCCTTGAACTGCGGCGCGACGATCTCGGTCGCGGCGAAGCGGTACAGACCGGCGTTGGCGTTGTAGTAACCCGCGAGCACGGTGGCGCCCACCAGCAGCCAGAACTGATGCGTCACGGCCGCGTAGGCACACAGCCCGGTCGACAGGATCGCCACGCACAAACCGGCCTGGAACGCACGCTTGCGGCCCCACGCCCGCTGATGCCGCGCCACCAGCCCGGCACACAGCGCACCGCCGGCCACGT
Source organism: Rhizobacter sp. (assembly GCA_043774765.1). Lineage (GTDB taxonomy): Bacteria > Pseudomonadota > Gammaproteobacteria > Burkholderiales > Burkholderiaceae_C > LMDS01. Next base: position 12,545 of record JAYVTD010000013.1, read on the forward strand.
AGCCCGTGACCGGCAGCGTCGCCATCCAGGGGCTGGGCGCCAGGCTCAGGCCGACGAGGCCGTTGATCGCGATGAAGGTGACGTTATTGGTCAGGAACAGGCCCTGGCAGATGGCGAGCAGCCATAGGTTGCGGTTCATGAGGGCTCCAGGTTAAGCACCGACAGGCAGGCCAGCGGCGCGGTTTCTGCCCGCAGCACGCGCGGCCCCAGCGTAACAGGGCGAAAGCCGCAGGCGATGGCGGCGGCTTCTTCGGCAGGGCTCAAGCCGCCCTCCGGACCGCTTAGAAAAGTCGTCTTGCCAGCGCCGGCCAGCGCCTTCCCGAGCGGCCGCGCGCCGTCCCGCAACGACATCAGCATCCGCGTTCCGGCGTCATCAAAGCTGATTTTTTTCAGCCAGTCAGCCAGCGTGGCCACCTCATGCACCAGCGGCACCCGGTTGCGGCCGCATTGCTCGCACGCGGCAATTGCGATGCCGCGCCAGTGCGCCACTTTCTTGTCTGCA
>JAYVTD010000014.1:0-9040 GCA_043774765.1 Rhizobacter sp.
CCCGTGTGAGGCCTCGGCGTCGATCACGAGCATCGACAGCGCCATTCGTCCACGAGTCGACAACACGACCGCCCAAATCCACCGGCACGCCGTGCGCAGCGGCGGATCAAAAACTCACAGGCTCTGAGCCTTGGCCTGCTCGAGCTGGGCGCGCGCCGTCTTCAGGGCCGACTCGCGGCGTTCGAGTTCGGCGCCGCCGATGAACCCCTGGTCGTGCAGATCCTTGTAGCGCTTGAAGTCGGCGGCGTACTGGTCGAAGCCGGCTTGCGCCACCGCCACCGCGGCGCGAGAAACGTCCTAGCCGAGGCGCAGGTCGGCAGGGTCGAGCTGGGCCAGCACCTGGCCGGCTTTCACCGAGTCGCCGAGGTCGACCGCGCGCCGCAGCATCTTGCCGCCGACGCGAAAGCTCAGGCGCGATTCAGTGCGCGCGCGCACCTCACCGGCGTATTCGTAACTTCCCCCTGCCGACTGCGCCGCCACCGTAAGCGTGCGAACTGCGCGCACCGGGTCGGGCGCGGTTTGTGTCTTCGAACAGGCCACCAGACCGAATGCAGCGGCAAGTGCGATGGGCAGGGCGTGACGCATGAATATCATAAATGACTGATTGGTCAGTAATATATTCGGGGGTCGGGTTGCTGTCAAACGCCTGCGCGTTGCGCGGTCGAGCAACCCGTGTGCCCGCCCGCCGCGCAACGTGGACAATCACCGCCGTGAGCATCGACCACTACGAAAACTTCCCCGTCGCGTCCGTGTTGTGCCCGCCTGCGCTGCGCCCGGCGGTCACCGCGATTTACTGGTTCGCGCGCACCGCGGACGACATCGCCGACGAAGGCGAGGCCGACGCTGACACCCGGCTCGCCGATTTGCTCGCTTACCGCACCGACCTTCTCGCCGTGCTGGCGGCCGGCGCGCCGTCGCAGCGCTGGCCCGGCGTGTTCGGGCCCCTGCAACGCACGCTGCAAACCCACGCCCTGCCCGCCAACCTGCTGCTCGACCTGCTGAGCGCTTTCGAGCAGGACGTGGTCAAACACAGCTACGTTGACCGCGGCGAGCTGCTCGACTACTGCCGGCGCTCGGCCAACCCGGTGGGGCGCTTGTTGCTGCACCTGTATGGCGTGCGCGGCAGCGAGCAGCTGCGCCAATCGGATGCGATCTGCACCGCTTTGCAGCTCATCAATTTCTGGCAAGACCTGGGCGTCGACACCCGCTGCGGCCGCCTCTACGTGCCGGCCACCGACTGCCAACGCTTCGCCGTACCGGCGTCGGCGCTGCTGCAAGCACGCACGGAAACGCCGGCCGTGCGTGCGCTGGTGCACGAGCTCGCCAACTGGGCGCGCAGCCTGATGCTTGAGGGCGCCCCGCTGGTGCACGCCGTACCGGGCCGCACCGGCTGGGAGCTTCGGCTGGTCGTGCAAGGCGGGCTGCGCATCCTCGACAAGATCGAGGCACTGAACTTCGCGACCCTGGGCACGCGCCCCGCCCTGCGCTGGTACGACGCGCCGCTGTTGCTCTGGCGCGCGCTCTGGATGCGTGCGCCGACCGCCCGGGTCGCAAGGGAATCGGCATGACGCCCGAGCAGTACGTGCAGGACAAGGCCGCGCGCAGCGGCTCGAGCTTCTATTACGCCTTCCTGTTCCTGCCTCCGCCGCGGCGCGCAGCGATCACCGCCTTCTACGCCTTCTGCCGCGAAGTCGACGACGTGGTTGACGAGGTCAGCGACCCGAGTGTCGCCGCGACCAAACTCGCCTGGTGGCGCGGGCAAGTCGCCGCGAGCTTCAGCGGCAACCCGAGCCACCCGGTGACCAAGGCGCTGCTGCCGCACACCGCCGCCTACGGCATCGAGGCCTCTCACCTGCTGGCCGTGATCGACGGCTGCCAGATGGACCTCGATCAATCGCGTTACCTCGACTACGCGGGCCTCGCGCACTACTGCCATCTGGTGGCCGGCGTGGTCGGCGAAGTGGCGGCCGGCATCTTCGGCCGCACCGATCAGGCCACAACCGCCTACGCCCACAAGCTGGGCCTCGCGATGCAGCTCACCAACATCATCCGCGACGTCGGTGACGACGCGCGCCGTGGGCGCATCTACCTGCCGGTGTCGGAGCTGAAGCAGTTCGACGTGAAAGCGCAGGAGATCCTGAACCGTGGTTACAGCGAGCGCTTCACCGCGCTGATGAAGTTCCAGGCCGAGCGCGCGCACCGCCTCTACGACGAGGCCTTCGCGCTCTTGCCCGATGCCGACCGCGTGGCGCAGAAACCCGGCGTGATGATGGCCAACATCTACCGCACGCTGCTGCGCGAGATCGAAGCCGACAACTTCCAGGTTCTGCACCAGCGCACCTCGCTCACGCCGCTGCGCAAGCTGTGGATCGCGATGCGCACGAACTGGCGCGGCCGCTAGTGACCGCGCAACGCACGGTCGCAGTCATCGGTGCGGGGTGGGCGGGTCTGGCGGCGGCCGTCGAGGCCACGCGGCGTGGCCACCAGGTCACTCTGTTCGAAATGGCACCTCACGCCGGAGGCCGCTCGCGCGGGGTCGACGTGGCCGGCATGGCGCTCGACAACGGTCAGCACATCCTGATCGGCGCTTACACGCAGACGCTGGCGCTGATGCGAACGGTCGGCGTCGACATCGACAAGGCCTTGCTGCGCATGCCGTTGCGCATTACCTACCCCGAAGGCTCGGGTCTGCAGCTCGAGGCCGGCGCGCCGGTGTTCGCCTTTGCGCGTGCGGTGCTGCGCCTGCGGGCCTGGCACTGGCGCGACCGGTTCGCTTTGCTGGCCACCGCCGGCGGCTGGGCGCTGCGCGGGTTTCGCTGCGACTCAGCGCTGACCGTGGCGCAGCTCACCCGGCAGCTGCCGCCAAGCGTGCTCCGAGAGCTGATCGACCCGCTGTGCGTGGCCGCGCTGAACACCCCGTCGAGCTATGCGAGTGCGGCTGTGTTCCTCAGGGTGCTGAAAGACGCGTTGTTTTCCGGGCCGGGGTCGGCCGACCTGCTGCTGCCGCGCGTCAGCCTGAGCGAGCTGCTGCCGCTGCCGGCCGCCCGTTGGCTCGACGCGGCGGGGGCGCGCACCGTGTTGTCGCAGCGCGTTGACCGCTTGTCTGCGCAGGGCGATCGTTGGTCGGTCGACGACCAGGACTTCGATCGTGTGGTGCTCGCCACCAGCGCCGTCGAAGCCGCACGCCTGACGCATGACTTCGCGCCGGCCTGGGCCAGCGCAGTCGCCGGCCTGCATTACGAACCGATCGTGACGGTCTACCTGCGCGGCGAAGGCGCGCGCCTGCCCGAGCCGATGCTGGCGCTGCGCGCCGACGCCAAGGCACCCGCGCAGTTCGTGTTCGATCGCGGCCAACTGGGCGGCGCGCCGGGCTTGCTGGCCTTTGTCGTCAGTGGCGCGCAATCCTGGGTCGATGCGGGCCAGCCCGCCACGCTGGAAGCCACGTTGAATCAGGCGAGGTCAGTGCTAGGGGCGTGTCTGCAAGGCCCGCTGGAGCCCGTTCAAGTGCTGTCGGAAAAGCGCGCCACGTTCCGCTGTACGCCCGGATTGCAGCGCTCCCCGATGCAGATTGCGCCGGGGCTACACGCCGCTGGCGACCATGTCATCGGCCCTTATCCGGCCACGCTGGAAGGAGCCGTCCGGAGCGGCATCGACGCGGTTCGCGCGCTGAACTGAGTGCGTCGCCCGAGGCGCTTCACCGAGAGTTCGCACTCTCGGATTGCAACCCATTCTTTCGCCATGCAAAATTGCGCCGAGTTGACGGAGAATGCATGCCATGGCGAAACGTGAGAACAAGACCCCGACGATTCAGGTGCTCGAACGCGCGTTCGGGTTGCTCGACGTGCTGGCTTCGTACCAGGACCCGGTGTCACTGAAGCACATCAGCGAGCAGACCGGGCTGCACCCGTCGACCGCCCACCGGATCCTCAACGATCTGACCATCGGGCGTTACGTCGATCGCCCCGAAGCCGGCAGCTACCGCCTGGGCATGCGCCTGCTCGAACTCGGCAACCTGGTGAAAGCGCGCCTCGACGTGCGCGACGCCGCCCTCGGCCCGATGCGCGAATTGCACAGGCTGACGCACCAGCCGGTGAACCTCTCGATGCGCCAGGGCGACGAGATCGTCTACATCGAGCGCACCTACAGCGAACGCTCGGGCATGCAGGTCGTGCGCGCCATCGGCGGGCGTGCGCCGCTGCACCTCACTTCAGTCGGCAAACTGTTCCTGGCCCATGACGATGCGCAGCGCGTGCGGGCCTACGCTGCCCGCACGGGCCTCGCCGGTCATACGCGCAACAGCATCACCGACATCACGGCACTGGAGCGCGAACTCGCCCGCGTGACGCAGTACGGCACCGCGCGCGACGACGAAGAGCTGGAGCTGGGGGTGCGCTGCATGGCCGTCGGAATCCTGGACGACCAGGGGCAGTTGGTGGCGGGCCTGTCGATCTCGGCACCGGCAGACAGGCTGGAGGATGCCTGGCTCGACCGCCTGAAAGCGACTGCAGCGCAGATCTCGGCGGCGCTCGGCCACCGCACCGCGCCGGAGAGCAGCGCGATCAGGACGTGAGTTTGGGCAGGCCGACGACCGTCGGCGCAGGCGCCACCGGCGCTTCGTTGATCCAGCGACGTACCCGCTCGGCGTCACCGATGCGCGAGTACTTCCCGGCCGAATCGAGGAACACCATGATCAGCTGGCGCCCCGCCAGCTTGGCCTGCATCACGAGGCAACGGCCGGCTTCGGTGATGTAACCGGTCTTCTGCAGGCCGATTTCCCACTCGGGGTTTCGGACCAGGCCGTTGGTGTTGCGGAACTGCATCGGGCGGTTGCCGACTTCGACCAGAAACTCCGGTGAGGTCGACAGCTCGCGAATGATCTGGTGCTCGTGCGCGGCGCGCACCAGCGTGGCGAGGTCACGCGCGCTCGACTGGTTCTTGCTCGACAGGCCCGTGGGCTCGACGTAGTTCGTGTCGTGCATGCCGAGCTCGAGGGCCTTGCGATTCATTGCTGCAACGAATGCATCCAGGCCACCCGGGTAAGAACGGCCGAGCACGTGGGCGGCCCGGTTTTCCGACGCCATCAGCGCCAGGTGCAGCATTTCTTCGCGGGTGAGCTGGGTGCCGACCTTCAGGCGCGAGCGGCTGTTCTTTTCGGTGTCCACGTCGTCCTGACTGATGCTGAGCATTTCGCCCAGCGGCAACATCGCTTCGGTCACGACCACAGCCGTCATCAGCTTCGTGAGCGAGGCGATCGGCAGCACGGCACCGGAATTCTTGCTGAACAGCACTTCGTTGGTTTCGGAGTCGAGCACGAGTGCCACGCTCGATTTCAGGTTCAGTGCGTCGGCCGTGTTCTGCAGGCCGTAGAGCTGACCGAAGGAGGGGCGCGCCGGCTCGAAGCGTACGACTCCGGCCACGTGGCGGGTCGACACGAGGCGGCTGGATCGCAGGGCTTGTTTGGAGGCCCGCGACGAGGCTGCAGCGCTCGATGTGACCTTTTTCTTGGCGCCAGTGCGCTGGGCAGCGTCGGCGGCTGAAGGCAGCGCAAAGGCGACGGCGGCAACCAAAGCCAGCAGCCCGGTGCTTACAAACTTGTGAATGGTTGCCACAGCAGTCCTTTTGCGCCAATGTGGCGAATGTATCTGAAACGAAAAAAGCGCGCAAGATCAAAACCTTACGCGCTTCTTCTCAAGTCAGTACTTGGAAGCCGGGTTCCGTGAAATAGTTACCCTTGTGCGGCGACACGTTCGATCTTGCTGTGCAGCTTGTTCAACGCGGAAAGGTAGGCCTTGGCTGACGCCACGACGATGTCCGGGTCCGCGCCCACGCCGTTGACGACCCGACCGCCATGTTGCAGCCGCACCGTCACTTCGCCCTGGGATTCTGTGCTGCCCGACGTGATGGCATTGACCGAATAGAGCAGCATTTCGGCGCCAGTATTGAGCTTCGACTCGATCGCCTTCAGGCTCGCGTCGACCGGGCCGTTGCCGTCGCTTTGCGCATGGTGCTCGACCTCGCCAGCGGCGAACGCCACGCTGGCATGCGGCCGCTCGCCGGTTTCCGAGTGCTGCGACAAGGCCACGAAACGGTAGAACTCGTGCTCGGACATGAGCGATTCATCCATCACGAGCGCCAGGATGTCTTCGTCGAAGATGTCGCTCTTGCGGTCGGCCAGTTCCTTGAACTTGGCAAACGCGGCGTTGATCTCGGCTTCGGATTCCATCTGAATGCCGAGTTCGATCAGGCGCATCTTGAACGCGTTGCGGCCCGAGAGTTTGCCGAGCACGATCTTGTTGGCGGCCCAGCCCACGTCTTCGGCGCGCATGATCTCGTAGGTGTCGCGCGCTTTCAGCACACCGTCCTGGTGGATGCCTGACGCGTGCGCGAATGCGTTGGCGCCGACGACCGCCTTGTTCGGCTGCACCACGAAGCCGGTGGTCTGCGCGACCAGGCGCGAGATCGGCACGATCTGCGTCGCGTCGATACCGATGTCGAGGTTGAAGTAGTCACGGCGTGTCTTCACCGCCATCACCACTTCTTCGAGCGAACAGTTGCCGGCACGCTCACCCAGCCCGTTGATCGTGCACTCGACCTGGCGCGCGCCGCCGATCATCACGCCGGCAAGTGAGTTGGCCACCGCCATGCCGAGGTCGTTGTGGCAATGCACCGACCAGACCGCCTTGTCGGCGTTCGGAATGCGCTGGCGCAGGTTCAATATGAAGTTGCCGTAGAGCTCGGGGATCGCGTAGCCCACGGTGTCGGGCACGTTGATCGTGGTGGCACCTTCGTTGATCACGGCTTCGAGCACGCGGCACAGGAAGTCGGGGTCGGAGCGGTAGCCGTCTTCGGGCGAAAACTCCACGTCGCCCGACAGGTTGCGGGCGAAGCGTGTCGACAGGCGGGCCTGTTCGAACACCTGGTCGGGCGTCATGCGCAGCTTCTTTTCCATGTGCAGCGCGCTGGTCGCGAGGAACAGGTGGATGCGCGTCGAGTGCCCGCCTTTCAGCGCCTCGGCCGCGCGCGAGATGTCGCGGTCGTTGGCGCGGGCCAGCGAGCAGACCGTGCAGTCCTTGATCGCGTGCGCGATCGCTTTCACGCACTCGAAATCGCCATTCGACGAGGCCGCGAAGCCGGCCTCGATCACGTCGACCTTCAGGCGCTCGAGATGGCGTGCGATGCGCAGCTTTTCGTCCTTGGTCATCGAAGCGCCGGGCGACTGTTCACCGTCGCGCAAGGTGGTGTCGAAGATGATGAGTTTGTCGGCCATGGGAGTGCTCCTGGTGAATCTTGTCGATCTTAGGCGAGTGCCTGCTCGGCGCCCTGCTTCGCCACGCTGCCCGAGCGGCTCAGCCCGGAGACGATGGCCTTGAGCGAAGCCGACACGATGTTCGTGTCGATGCCGACACCGAACAGGGTCTGCCCTTCACCGCCATCTCGGCCGACGCGCAGTTCGAGGTAGGCCACCGCGCGCGCGTCGGCACCGCTGCCGATCGCGTGCTCGTGGTAATCGAGCACACGCAGCGCAGCGCCGGTCGCTTCGTTCAGGCCGGCGACGAAGGCGTCGATCGGGCCGGTACCCATGCCGCTGACGTGCATCGTTCGTGCGCCGATCGTCACGTCGGCCCCGAGGTGCACGACGCCTTCGCCCTGCTCGGCGATCACCGGCCGCGACACGGCGTTGCGGCCCGCATCGCCAAGGCCGTATTCACGCTCGAAGATGCGCCAGATGTCGGCCGCTACGAGCTCTTTGCCGCTGTCGTCCATCACCGCCTGCACTGCCTGGCTGAACTCGATCTGCAGCCGCCGCGGCAGCTCCAGCCCGTACTCGCTTTCCAGCAGGTAGGCGATGCCACCCTTGCCCGACTGGCTGTTGACGCGGATGACGGCGTCGTAGCTGCGGCCCAGGTCTTTCGGGTCGATCGGCAGGTAAGGCATCTGCCAGATGTCACCGTCCTTGCGCGCCGCGAAAGCCTTCTTGATCGCGTCCTGGTGCGAGCCGGAAAACGAGGTGTAGACCAGGTCGCCGGCATAGGGGTGGCGCGGGTGAACCGGCAACTGGTTGCAGTGTTCGACGCAGCGCCGCACCTCGTCCATGTCGGAGAAGTCGAGCTCCGGTGCCACGCCCTGCGTGTAAAGATTGAGCGCGATGTTGACCAGATCGACGTTGCCGGTGCGCTCGCCGTTGCCGAACAAACAGCCTTCGATGCGGTCGGCGCCGGCCATCAAGGCCAGCTCGCCCGCCGCCGTGCCGGTGCCGCGGTCGTTGTGTGGGTGCACCGAGAGAACGATCGCTTCGCGCCGCTCCAGGTTCCGATGCATCCACTCGATCATGTCGGCGAAGATGTTCGGCGTTGAATGTTCCACCGTCGACGGCAGGTTGACGATGCAGGGGCACTCGACTGTCGGCTGCCAGGCTTCGGTCACCGCATCGACCACCCGCTTGGAAAATGCGAGCTCGGTGCTCGAGAACATCTCGGGCGAATACTCGTAGCGAAAGTCGGTGTCGGGCTGTGCCTGCGCCAGCGCTTTCACCAGCCGCGTGTTCGTCACCGCCAGCTCCACAATCTGGTCTTCGCTCATGCTGAGCACCACGCGCCGCATCACCGGCGCAGTGGCGTTGTACAGGTGGACGATCGCGCGCTTCGCGCCTTGCAACGCTTCGAAGCTGCGGCGGATCAGCGGCTCGCGGGCCTGCGTCAGCACCTGGATCGTCACGTCGTCGGGGATCAGCTTCTGCTCGATCAGCATCCGCACGAAATCGAAGTCGGTCTGAGACGCCGAAGGGAAGCCGACCTCGATTTCCTTGAAGCCGATGCGCAGCAGCATCTGGAACATCTTCAGCTTGCGGCCGCTGTCCATCGGCTCGATGAGCGCCTGGTTGCCGTCACGCAGGTCGGTGCTGAGCCAGATCGGCGCCTCGGTCAGCACCGCGTCGGGCCAGCAGCGGCCGGCAAGCTCGACGGGTGCGAAGGGTCGGTATTTCTGCTGCGGGTTTTTCAACATGGTGGTTCCAGAAGAGTCGGGGGGGGGGGGCGGGACC
>JAYVTD010000015.1:0-2819 GCA_043774765.1 Rhizobacter sp.
CAGCAGCGCGTTGTCGGCCACCGGTGCATGGACCTCGGCGAAGTGCCGGCCGACCTTGTCCTCGGGCGCCCAGTGCGACGGCAGGCAGACCGCGAGCCAGGGGATGCATCCGCTCGCCGCGTCGACGATCGCGAAGTCTTCCGCGAACGCGAGCGACAACAGCGCCGGCACGCGCCAGCATGTGGGCAGGGCGCGCAGGCAGGCACCGATCTCGGCCAGGCCGTCGCCGACCGGCTCATCGCCGTGCAGTGACCAGCCGAGGTGATGCGCTTTCAGTGCCGCATGGGGGCCGATCGAAAACGCATCCGGGTGCTCGGCTGCGGCGTGGGTGCACAAGGCCCGCAAGGCCGGCGCCGCGTCGAAGCCGGGCACCGTGAGCAGCGCTTGCGGGGAGTGGTCGCGCAGCACCGCGAGCTTCTCGTGCAGCGCTGCAACGGCGGGGCGGTTCGGCGTCAATTGCAATGCGCCCGGCGCCAGCCGCCGCAGTCCGGGCTGCATCCGGAACGGCGTGTGGACGGCGGCAAAATCGAACGGCATGGCGCGATGATGGAGCCAAAGCAGAGGCCGAAAAGGAGAAAGGCTCGCCGAGCGAGCCCTTCACAGTCGAGCGTAGCTTGCCGCCGTCAAACCCGCTTGCGGTACTCGTGGGTGCGGGTGTCGATCTCGACCCTGTCGCCGGTCTGCACGAACAGCGGCACCGAGATCTCGAAGCCGGTGGCGATCTTCGCGTTCTTCAGCACCTTGCCCGAGGTGTCGCCCTTCACGGCGGGTTCGGTGTCGGTGATCTCGCGCACCAGACTGGTCGGCAGTTCGACCGAAATCGCCTTGCCGTCGTAGAACACCACCTCGACCGGCATCGCGTCTTCGAGGTACTGGATCGCGTCGCCCATGTTCTCGGACTCGACCTCGAACTGGTTGTACTCGGCGTCCATGAAGGCGTACATCGGGTCGGCGAAGTAGGAGTAGGTGCAGTCTTTCTTGTCGAGCATCACCTGGTCGAGCTTGTCGTCGGCCTTGTAGACGACTTCGGTGCCGGAGTTCGAGAGCAGGCTCTTGAGCTTCATGCGCACGGTGGCCGAGTTGCGGCCGCCCCGGCTGTATTCGGTGCGCAGCACGACCATCGGGTCCTTGCCGAGCATGATCACGTTGCCGGCGCGAAATTCCATTGCGGTCTTCATAGCGTGTCCGTTTGCGGTTCGTTGCGGTACTTCAGGGCGCGCGCCTGGGTGGCACGCGAAAAGCCTGCGATTTTAGCGCGTTTGTGCAGCGAAGCCGATCAGCCGACTGGCCAGGTCGCCCTGGCGTGCCAGAGCGTTGCGCCAGTTCAGGCAATGGCGCTGCCAGGCCGAGACGTCGGGCTCCGTGGGCCAGGGCCCCGGAGCGCCGTTCCATGCGGCCCAGGTCTCGCGAATGCCCGCGGCGAGCGCGGCGTCTGCAGTTTCCAGGAAGCGACCGAGAAAAGCCTGCAGCTTCACTGCGTCGGCGCCGTCGGCCTGCGGGTAGATCTGCCAAACGAAGGGTTTGCCGGCCCACTGAGCGCGCACGAAGGAGTCTTCACCGCGCACGAAGTTGAGGTCGCTGGCCCACAGCAGGTGGTCGTAGTCGGTCTGCGGCAAGGGCGGCAGCAACACTGCGCGCAGAGCCCCGCGCTGCAAGGACGGGCCGAGCAGGTCCTCGACCTGCCGGGCGGCATGGCCGGTGGTCGCGAGCAACAGCGTCGGGTGCTGCGCCAGATGCGCGAGCAGCGCGGGCAGGGCCGGCTGCTCGTAACAGAAGAGGCTGACGATCCGTTCATCGGCCTCACACGCGATACCGCGCGCGTGCAGCCACGCGGTCGCATCGAAGTCTTGCCTCCGGTCCAACAGGTCGGCTTCACGAAAGAGCCCACCCGTGCGCGCCGTGAAGCCGGGGTAGAAGAACCACTTGTGCAGACCACGGCGCTGGGGCGACAACAAACGGTGGCTGCGTTCGGCGAAAGCTTCGGCGCTGAGGTATTCGAGATTGATCCAGACCGGCGGCTGCTTCATTGCTGCCATGCGGTCGACCACGAACTCCGGCAGATCGCAACCGAAGGCCTCGATCACGACGTCGCCGGGCTCGTCGCCGTACGCGCGGTCTGGCCACGACGAGACCCTCACACCGGGCGCACCGCCCGGTGCCATCCAGGCCAGCGCCGAGGCGTCGTCGACCCAAAGGCGAACGTTGTTTCCACGCGCCGCCAGATCGCAAGCCAGGCGCCAGCAGACGCCGATGTCGCCGTGGTTGTCGATGACGCGGCAGTAGATGTCCCACCGGGGGGTGGTTGGCGTGTCGTGCATCGCCCGCATTATCCGAAAGGGCCGCGCGGCACAATGGCGCCCGATGAGCGAGGGTGAATCCACAACCGAAGACAGCGGCAGCGAGCAGGCCGCGGCCCACGCACGCCTGCTCGCCGAAGTGGCCGCGCTGCCGAGCCTGCCTGGCGTGTACCGCTACTTCGACGCGCACGACGCGGTGCTCTACGTCGGCAAGGCGCGTGACCTGAAGAAGCGCGTGTCGAGCTACTTCCAGAAGAACCACGGCGGCGCGCGCATCGGCCACATGATCACGAAGATCGTGCGCATGCAGACGACCGTGGTGCGCTCGGAAGCCGAGGCTCTGCTGCTCGAGAACAACCTGATCAAGACACTCGCGCCGCGTTACAACATCCTGTTTCGCGACGACAAGAGCTACCCGTACCTGAAGATCGCGTCGCACAAGTTTCCGCGCGTCGCGTACTACAGAGGCTCGGTGGATCAGAAGCACCGCTACTTCGGGCCCTTCCCGAGCGCCTGGGCGGT
>JAYVTD010000016.1:0-4760 GCA_043774765.1 Rhizobacter sp.
ACACGCACCCTGATCGAGCACGGCGCCCTGAGCGCCAGCACCGCACTGGCGACGTCCGTGGCGGCGGCGAACGCACCCGCCCTGCAGCATGCATTCATCCGTAAACACTTCGCTGCGGCTGCAGCCACCGCCGCTGCGGTGGACTCGCTGCGCAAGACCGGGGCTCCCTTGCCGGCACTCTCCGGGCTGGCCGTGACCGTGAAGGACCTGTTCGACGTGCAGGGCGACATCACCACCGCCGGCTCGAAAGTGTTGGCCAACCGGCCAGCGGCGGCGGACGACAGCCCGGCGGTGGCGCGGTTGCGCCGCGCCGGCGCCGCGCTGCTGGCGCGCACCAACATGTCGGAGTTCGCGTTTTCCGGCGTCGGCATCAACCCGCACCACGGCACCCCGGCGAATGCAGCCAGCGCCTTGCTGGACGCCGAGCCGCGTATCCCCGGCGGCTCCACCTCCGGCGGCGGTGTCTCGGTGGCCGGTGGCGCCGCGTGGGCTGCGCTCGGCTCCGACACCGGCGGCTCGATCCGCATTCCGGCCGCGCTGCAAGGCCTGGTCGGGTTCAAGAACACTGCCCGGCTGACACCGACTGCAGGCGCCGTACCACTCTCGACCACGCTCGACACCGCCTGCGCGATCACGCTGTCGGTGCGTGATGCGGTGCTGCTGCACGAAGTGCTCGCCGACCGGTCCGTCGTGCTCTCTGCCCGGCCGATCGAGGCGCTGCGCCTGGCCGTTCCGACCCACACGATGCTCGACGCGCTCGACCCGACTGTGGCGCTCGCCTTCACGCGGACCATCGCAGCGCTGCGCAGCGCCGGAGCCCGTATCGAAGAGGTCACGCTGGCCCCGCTCGCCGACGTGCCCGGCATCAACGCCAGCGGCGGTTTTTCCGCCGCCGAAAGCTGGGCCTGGCACCGCCAGCTGCTGGCCGCCCACGAAGCCGACTACGACCCGCGTGTGGCGCTGCGCATCCGGCGCGGCGAATCGATGAGCGCGGCCGACTACATCGACCTGCTGAACGCACGCCGCGACTGGACCCGCCGCATGCAGCTCGCCATGCGCGGCTTCGACGCGATGTTGAGCCCGACCGTGCCCTGCGTCGCACCGCCGATCGCGCCGCTGCTGGCCGACGATCGTGCGTTCTTCGAGACCAACGCGCTGCTGTTGCGCAACCCGTCGGTCGTGAACCTGCTCGACGGCTGCGCGCTCTCGCTGCCGTGCCAGGTGCCCGGCGAAATGCCGGTCGGGCTGATGGTGTGGAGCAGCGCCATGCAGGACGATGTCGTGCTCGACGTGTCGCTCGCCATCGAAGCGGCGCTCGCCTCGGCGCTCGCCTGAAACGCCATGCGCATCGCAGTCATCGGCGCCGGCATCATCGGCGTGACCACAGCCTACGAGCTCGGCCGCGACGGCCACGAGGTCACGGTGTTCGAACGCTGCGGCACCGTTGCCGCCGAGACCAGCTTCGCCAACGCGGGTGTGATCGCACCGGGTTGCGTCACGCCCTGGGCGGCGCCCAGCATGCCGACAAAGGTGCTCGGCCACCTGTTCAGCCAGCACAGCCCGGTGCGCCTGCACCCGACACTGAACCCCGGCACGATCGTCTGGCTGTGGAAGTGGTGGCGCGCCTGCAGCGCACGCACCTACCAGGCCAACCGCCTGCGCATGCAGCGCCTCGCCGGCTACAGCCGCGAGCGGCTGCACGAGCTCACGCGCGACATGAAGCTCGACTACGAGCGGCGCGAAGGTTATCTGGTGCTGCTGCGCACGGCCAAGGACCTGAAGATGGTGCAGACTGGGCTCGCGTCGCTGCAGGAGTTGCACACCCGCTTCGAGACGCTCGACGCAGCGCAGTGCCTGCGGGTCGAGCCGGGCCTGAACCCCGACATGCCGCTGCACGCCGGCATCCACCTGCCTGACGGCGAAGTGGGTAACTGCCGGCAGTTCGCCTACCTTCTGCGCGCCGAAGCGCAGCGCCTCGGCGTGTCGTTCCGGTTCAACACGCAGGTGGGCAGGATCATCAAAGGGCCGGAACCGAAGCTGGTTCATACCAATGTCTCGCCCGAGCCGTCACGCTTCGTCGTGCAGGGCGAAGACACCCGCCCCGGCGGCGATACGCAGCCGCTCCCCGCCGAACCCGACATCGAACCCTTCGACGCGATCGTGGTCTGCGCGGCGCTCGGCGCGCCGGCCCTGCTGCGCCCGCACGGCCTGCACCTGCCGCTGCAGGCAGTGCACGGTTATTCGGTCACGGCGCCGTTGCGCCAGTCCGAAGCACACCCCGAGCTGGGGCCACGCTCGGCGCTGATGGACGAACGTTTCAAGGTCGCGATCAGCCGCCTCGGCTCGCGTGTTCGCGTGGCCGGAAGCGCCGAGATCGGCGGCTCGCCACGGCAACACAACAAGGCGGCGCTGGCCACCCTGTACAAGGTGCTGCACGACTGGTTTCCGGGTGTCGCGAGGCTCAGCCACGAACAGCGCTGGAAAGGCGCCCGCCCGATGCTGCCCGACGGCCCGCCGGTGCTCGGGCCGAGTGGCATCGACGGAGTCTGGCTCAACCTGGGCCACGGCTCCAGCGGCTGGGCACTGTCGTGCGGGTCGGCGCGTTTGCTCGCCGATGCGGTCGCCGGCCGCCCGGCGGCCATCGACACCGAAGGCCTGGGCATCGGGCGGTTGAAGGCTTGAGCGTGCGGCGCGTCATGCCATCGAGTGCCGAGTGGCCGCTGTTCGACGCGGCGCACACTCAGCGCGTCGAACTGCGCGAGCGGGCCGGCCTGCCGACCCACACGCTGATGGCGCGCGCGGGTGAAGGCGTGGCGCGCCTTGCGCTCGCCGTGGCGCCGCACGCGCAGCGGGTCTGGGTGGCCGCGGGCCCGGGCAACAACGGCGGTGACGGGCTCGAGGCGGCGGCCTTGTTGTGCTGCGCGGGCCGACAGGTCGAAGTCGCCTTGCTCGGCGATGCCGCGGCGCTGCCCGACGATGCCCGCGAGGCGCTCGCACGCGCTCAGGCGGCGGGCGTGCGCATCGTCGCGCAGCCCGGCGAGGCCACGTTCGCGGCGACGCTCGGCGCGCACGACATCGCCATCGACGCCCTGCTCGGCATCGGCGCCACGCGCCCCCCGCAAGGCACCATCGCCGAATCGATCCGGCAACTCAATGCCCTCGCCTGCCCGGTGCTGGCGGTCGACGTGCCGTCGGGCCTGCACGCCGGGACCGGCCAGCCGCTGGGCGTTGCCTGCGTCGTGGCGACACACACCTTGTCGCTGCTGACGCTCAAGCCCGGCCTCTTCACCGGCGCCGGCCGCGACCATGCCGGCGCCGTGTGGTTCGATGCGCTCGGCGTGGACACGCACGCTGACGAGCCCGACGCCTGGTTGTCGGCCAGCGAAGCCGACCCCGCGTCGAGCACCGCGCGCCGACACGCGCAGCACAAAGGCAGTTTCGGCGATGTCGCCGTGGTCGGCGGCGCGCCCGGCATGGCGGGCGCAGCCTTGCTCGCGGGCCGCGCAGCGCATGCAGCCGGCGCCGGCAGGGTCTTCGTCGAGATGCTCGGCGGCGAAGCGCTGGCGTCGAATCTGGACCCGTTGCGGCCGGAATTGATGTTCCGGCCTGGGTGGACGCAGGGCGCGGCCGAGACGCTCGCGCACAGCACCGTCGTCTGCGGTTGTGGTGGCGGTGACGCGGTGCGTGCCTCGCTGCCCCGATTGCTGAGCCTGGCCGCGCGATTGGTGCTCGACGCCGACGCACTCAATGCGCTTGGCGCCGATCCCTCGCTGGCCGCGCTGCTGCTCGCACGCGCGCGCCGTCACTTCGGCACGGTGCTCACGCCGCACCCGCTGGAGGCCGCGCGGCTGCTGGGTGGCACGACCGCTGAAGTACAGGCCGATCGTCTGTCGGCCGCCCGCAACCTGGCGGACCGCTTTCAATGCGTGGTGGTGCTCAAGGGCTCGGGCAGCATCGTCGCCGCGCCGCGCCAGACTGCACGCATCAACGCGAGCGGCAATGCCTCACTGGCCAGCGCCGGCACCGGTGATGTGCTGGCCGGCTGGCTGGGCGGGCGCTGGGCTCAGCGCGCCTCGGCCGAGCCCTTCGCGGTCGCCATTCAGGCGGTCGCGGAACACGGCGCCGCTGCCCAGCCTCAAGCGCGCGGCCCAATGCGCGCCGGCGACCTGATCGAAGCCATGCACCGCCGCCTTGGCTGAGCCTGTCGCTGACCTTGTCGCTCAGCCGAGCGCGCGCATCGCCTTGCCGATTTCGATCGCGCCTTGCGCATTGCCACTCGCGGGCACCGTTTCGCCGTCGCGGTCCGACAGCGCCTCGAACTGGCGCGCCACCTGCTCGGGCGCATCGGCCGGCAAGCCGACGAATACGCCTTGCGTGAGCGTGATGTGGGCGCGCTCGAAGGCGCCCGCACCGGCACACAGGATCGCGCGTGTCGGCGCGTCTTCGGCCACCAGCGCCAGCAGACCGGGCGTCACGGTTTCAGGTTGCAGCAGCTTCAGCACGGCTTCGGGCATCAGGTTTTCCGTCATGCGGGTGGCTGCGGTCGGCGCCAGGCAGTTGACGTGGATGTTGTTCTTCGCGCCTTCGATCGAGAGCGTCTGCATCAGCCCGACCAGCGCCATCTTCGCGGCGCCGTAGTTCGACTGGCCGAAGTTGCCGTACAGGCCGCTCGACGAGGTCGTCATCACGATGCGGCCGTAGTTCTGCGCGCGCATGATGTCCCACACCGCCTTGCTGCAGTTCACCGCGCCCATCAGGTG
>JAYVTD010000017.1:0-8824 GCA_043774765.1 Rhizobacter sp.
CCGGTGATCTCGGAGCCCGGCGTGTTCACGATCTTTTCCTGCGCGTGGTACATCATCACCATGCCGGGTTTGACCCGCTGGCTCACCACCGCACGCGCCGCGATCGCCCCGTTCAGGTTGAAGAGTTCGATCCAGTCGTTGTCGACAATGCCGACGCGCTTTGCGTCGTCTTCGCTCAGCCACACACACGGCCCGCCACGGCTCAGCGTGAGCATCAGCAGGTTGTCGGTGTAGGTCGAGTGGATGCCCCACTTCTGGTGTGGCGTGATGAAGTTGAGCGCGATCTCCGGGTTGCCGTTCGGCTTGATACCCTGGATGCCGGCGGTCGTCTTCAGATCCACCGGCGGCCTGTAGCTGGTAAAGCTTTCACCGAACGCGATCATCCACGGGTGGTCCATGTAGAACTGCTGGCGGCCGGTGAGCGTGCGCCACGGGATCATCTCGTGCACGTTGGTGTAGCCGGCGCTGTACGAAACGGTCTCGCTCTCGATGCCACTCCAGGTCGGCGACGAAATGATCTTGCGCGGCTGCGCCTGGATGTCGCGAAAACGGATCTTCTCGTCTTCGCGGTGGATCGCCAGGTGGGTGTGGTCGCGCCCGGTCTGTTTGCCGAGCGCTTGCCAAGCTTTCACCGCCACGTGACCATTGGTCTCGGGGGCGAGCATCAGCACCACTTCGCAGGCGTCGATGTCGGTCTCGATCTTCGGCATGCCGCAGGTCACGCCCTCGGCGGTGACGAGGCCGCTCAGTTCGCCGAGCTGTTTCACCTCGGTCTGCGTGTTCCACGCGATGCCCTTGCCGCCGTTGCCTTGCCTGTTCATCAGCGGCCCGAGGGCGGTGAAACGCTTGAACACGTTCGGGTAGTCACGCTCGACCACCACCAGGTTCGGCGCGGTCTTGCCAGGGATCAGCTCGCACTCGCCACGCTTCCAGTCCTTGACCTCGAAGGGCTGAGCCAATTCGCCCGGCGAGTCGTGCATCAGCGGCACCAGCACCAGTTCGCGCTCGACACCGAGGTGCCCGACGCAAACCTCGCTGAATTTCTTCGCGAAGCCCTTGTAGATGTCCCAGTCGCTGCGCGACTGCCAGGCCGGGTCGACCGCCGTCGACAGCGGGTGGATGAACGGGTGCATGTCGCTGGTGTTGAGGTCGTTCTTCTCGTACCAGGTGGCGGTGGGCAATACGATGTCGGAATACAGGCAGGTCGTGCTCATGCGGAAGTCGAGCGTGACCAGCAGGTCGAGCTTGCCTTCGGGCGCCTTGTCGTGCCAGACGACTTCGGTGGGTTTTGCCTTTTCGGCACCGAGGTCCTTGCCCTGCACGCCGTTGCTCGTGCCGAGCAGGTGCTTCAGAAAGTACTCGTGGCCCTTGCCGCTGGAGCCCAGGATGTTGGAGCGCCACACGAACATGTTGCGCGGCCAGTTGTCGGGGTGATCGGGGTCGGTGCAGCTCATCTTGAGCGAGCCGTCCTGAAGCCCCTTGACGGCGTAGTCTTTCGGCTCCATGCCGGCCGCCTGCGCGTCGCGCACCACCTGCAGCGGGTTGGTCTGGAGTTGCGGCGCCGAAGGCAGCCAGCCCATGCGCTCGGCGCGCACGTTGTAGTCGATCATGCTGCCGCCGTAGAGTTTTTTGTCGGCCAGCGGCGAGACCACTTCGTCCATGCCCAGCTTCTCGTAACGCCACTGGTCGGTATGGGCGTAGAAGAAGCTGGTGCTGTTCATCTGGCGCGGCGGACGGACCCAGTCGAGCGCGAACGCGAGCGCGGTCCAGCCGGTTTGCGGGCGCAGCTTTTCCTGCCCCACGTAGTGCGCCCAGCCCCCGCCGCTCTTGCCGATGCAGCCGCACATCATCAGCATGTTGATGACGCCGCGGTAGTTCATGTCGCTGTGGTACCAGTGGTTCATCGCCGCGCCGATAATCACCATCGACCTGCCCCCGGTCTTGTGCGCCGTCTCGGCGAACTGGCGCGCCACGCTGATGAGCTGCGCGCGCGGTGTGCCGGTGATGCGCTCCTGCCAGGCCGGGGTGTAGGGCGTGTCGTCGTCGAAGCTGCTGGCCGCGAGCTCACCCGGCAGGCCGCGCGCGATGCCGTAATTCGCCACCTGCAGGTCGAACACGGTGGCGATCAGCGCTTCGCGTTTGTCGCCGGCTTTGCCGAGTACGATTCGCCGCACGGGCACGGTGCGCACCAGCACGTCGGGGTGGGTGCCCACGAGCGCGTTGTTGGGAAAATTCTCGCTGACGATGCCGCCGAAATACGGGAAGCCGACCTGCGCCGTCTCGCTGCTCGGGTACGCGCCTTCGAGCACCGACAGCTGCAGCTTCACCGCGTTGCCGTGGCGCGCTTCTTTGGCCTCCAAGTTCCACTGGCCCTCGTCGGCGCGGCCGTCAGGGCCCCAGCGGAAACCGATCGCGCCCTGCGGCAACACGACTTTGCCGGTCTCGTCGAAGGCGACCGTCTTCCACTCCGGGTTGTTGGCTTGGCCGAGCTTGCCGTTGAAGTCGGAGGCGCGCACATAGCGGTCGGGCACCGTGATGAGCTGGCCGTCGGGCAGCGTGTGTTCCTTCAGCATCACCAGCATCGGCATGTCGGTGTAGCGGCGCACGTAGTCGTCGAAGTAGGCGCTGCGCTCCTTACCCCCGTCGGGGAAATAGAACTCCTTCAGGATCACGTGGCCCATCGCCATCGCGACGGCCGCATCGGTGCCCTGCTTCGGGTTCATCCAGATGTCGGCCAGCTTGGCCACTTCGGAGTAGTCGGGCGTGATCGCCACCGTCTTCGTGCCCTTGTAGCGCACCTCGGTGAAGAAGTGGGCGTCGGGGGTGCGCGTCTGCGGCACGTTGGAGCCCCAGGCGATGATGAAGGCAGAGTTGAACCAGTCGGCCGACTCCGGCACGTCGGTCTGTTCGCCCCAGACCTGTGGGCTGGCCGGCGGCAGGTCGCAATACCAGTCGTAGAAGCTCATGCACACGCCGCCGATCAGGCTCAGGTAACGCGAGCCGGCGGCGTAGCTGACCATGCTCATCGCCGGGATCGGCGAGAAGCCGATGATGCGGTCGGGCCCGTGTTTTTTGATCGTGTAGACGTTGGCCGCAGCGACGATCTCGTTGACTTCGTCCCAGCCCGAGCGCACGAATCCGCCGAGGCCACGCACCTGTTGGTAGTCGCGCCGTTTGGCGTCGTCTTCGACGATCGACGCCCATGCGGCCACCGGGTCGTGCACCAGCCGCGCCGCGCGCCAGCTCTTGAGCAGGCGGCCGCGCACCATCGGGTATTTGACGCGGTTCGCGCTGTACAGATACCAGCTGTAGCTGGCACCCCGTGCACAGCCGCGCGGCTCGTGGTTGGGCATGTCCCAGCGCGTGCGCGGGTAGTCGGTCTGCTGTGTTTCCCAGGTGACGATGCCACCCTTGACGTAGATCTTCCACGAGCATGAACCGGTGCAGTTCACGCCGTGTGTCGAGCGCACGATCTTGTCGTGGGCCCAGCGGTTGCGGTAGGCGTCTTCCCAGGTGCGGTCTTCGCCGGTGGTCACGCCGTGTTCGCCGGAAAAGGCTTCGCGGGGTTGCGAAAAATAGCTCAGGCGGTCGAGAAAGTGGCTCATGGGTTCAGCTCCGGAGAGGCTTCGGTCGGGCGCGTGTCGATGGGCAGCTCAAGGGTTCTTCACGTACGCGTTCTTGCGCAGGTAGAACCACCAGTTCAGTACCAGGCAGGCGGCGTAGAAGATGGCAAAGCCGTACATCGCGTATTGCGGCGTACCGGCCTTGATCTGGTTGCCGATGACGATGGGTGCAACGAACGCGCCGTAGGCGGCGATTGCCGACGTCCAGCCCAGCACCGGGCCGGCCTGGGTGCGGTCGAAGATCACGCCGATGGTGCGGAAGGTCGAGCCGTTGCCGACGCCGCTGGCGAAGAACAGCACGACGAAGAGGCCGAGGAAGGCCGGGAAATACTGCTCCGGCGTGGCCGAACCGTAGGCCTGCATCATCACGTAGCCGACCGCGACCGAGGCCACGACCATGACCAAAGAGATGATCTGCGTGACGATCGAGCCACCGACCTTGTCGGAGATCCAGCCGCCCACCGGCCGCACCGCCGCGCCGACGAACGGGCCGATCCAGGCGTAGGCCAGGATCGTCGGTGCATTCGGGTTGTTGAGCGTGTGCTGCATCACGCCGGCCGCGTCGGGCACGTGGCTGACGCCGAAGATGACCTTCATCGACAAGGGCAGCGCCATCGAGAAGCCGATGAACGAGCCGAAGGTCACGATGTAGAGCATCGTCAGCGACCAGGTGTGCTTGTTCTTGAAGATCGCGAACTGCTTGGCGACGTTCTCCTTCATCGGGCCGAAGGCGGCGAGCTTCATGATCAGCAGCGCGGCGATCACGTCGAGCGGGATCGCCACCCACATGCTGATGAGACCCAGGCCCGTGGGCTTGGGCAGGTACAGGTAGAGGCCGAGGATCGACGGAATGAAGGCCAGCGTGTAGAGCCAGGCGATCTTGGCGAACGCGACCGGAGGTGAGCCGCTGTCGGGCGTGACCGTCTTCAGGTTGTTCATGCCGAACCAGCACAGGATGGCCAGCGGCACGAGCGACAACACCCAGGCGAAGCCGGCGTTCTGGATCCACGTGGGCGTGCCGGCCGCGATCTTGCCGAAGATCCAGCCGCTGTCTTTCAGCAGCGTCATCGGTTCGCCGCCAAAGCTGCCGAAGATCGAGAGCGTCATCACGAGCGGGATCACGATCTGCATCGTGGTCACGCCGAAGTTGCCGAGGCCCGCGTTGAGGCCGAGCGCCGTACCCTGCAGCCGCTTCGGAAAGAAGCTGCTGATGTTCGACATCGACGAAGCGAAGTTGCCGCCGCCCACGCCCGACCACAGCGCCATCAGCTGGAAGGCCCAGAGCGGCCAGTCCTTGTGCTGCAGCACGATGCCGGTGCCGATGGCCGGTGCGAGCAGCATTGCGGTGGTGAGGAAGATGGTGTTGCGCCCACCGGCCAGCCGGATCAGGAACGAGGCTGGAATGCGCATCGTCGCGCCGGCGATGCCGGCGATTGCGGTCAGCGTGAACAGCTCGGCCTGCGTGAACGGGAAGCCCAGGTTCAGCATCTGCACCGTGATGATTCCCCACATGCCCCAGACCGCAAAGCCGCACAACAGCGCGGGCACCGAGATCCACAGGTTGCGGTAGGCGACTTGTCTGCCGGTCGATTCCCAGAAGCTTTCGTCTTCGGGGCGCCAGTCGGCGATGTCGCTGCCGGGTGAAGGCACGGCGGCGCCGGCCAGGGTGGTCGTGTTCATGACGGTCCTTGAAAAATCAGTGGTGGCTCAGCCGCTCAGGCTGAAGCCCTTGGCGTGTTCGCCCATCACCTCGGTGCTGCGCACTTCGGTCCAGTACATCCAGATCAGCGAGACCCAGACCACGCCGTACATCAGCATGAAAGCGCTGGAGCGGATGCCGGTGATGTCCATCAGCGCGCCGAACATGATCGGCAGCACGAAACCACCCAGGCCGCCGGCCAGGCCGACGATGCCGCTGATGGTGCCGATGTTCTCGGGGTAGTCGTCGGCGATGTACTTGAAGACCGAGGCCTTGCCGAATGCGAACGCGATGCCGAGCAGGAACATCAGGCCGGTGAACGCATAGACGTTCAGGCCGAGGTGAAAGGTCTTCGGGCCGTTGACGGTCAACACCGTGAAGTCGGTCTGCGGGTAGCTCAGCAGGAACAGGCAGATCCAGCTGACCCACATCACCCACCACGTCACCGCGTGCGCGCCGTACTTGTCGGAGAGCCAGCCGCCGACGGCGCGGAGCACGCCGCCGGGCAGTGAAAAACACGCGGCGAGCAGCGCCGCCGAGCGGATCTCTAGCCCGAACTCGCCGATGTAGTACTGCACCATCCACAGGCTCAGTGCCACGTAGCCGCCGAACACGATCGAGTAGTACTGGCAGTACTTGATGACCTTCGGGTCTTTCAGTGCGCGCAGCTGGTCAGAAAACTTCGTGTTGCTCGGCACCAGGTGCGCCGGGTCGCTGGCGCTGAAGAGCCAGAACAGCACGACGGTGCCCAGCATCACGGCCGCGTACACCTGCGGCACCATGGCCCAGCCGAACGCGACCACGAGGGCCGGGGCCACGAACTTGTTGACGGCCGCGCCCGAGTTGCCGGCGCCGTACACGCCCATCGCAAAACCCCGGCGGTTCTTCGGGAACCAGCGCGCCACGTAGGGCGTGCCGACCGAGAACGAACCGCCGGCCAGCCCGACGAACAGGCCGATCACCAGGAAGTGCCAGTAGGCGGTGGCGTAGGCCATCAGCCAGATGGCCGGCACGGTCAGAACCATCAGCAGCGTCATCACGATGCGGCCGCCGTACTTGTCGGTCCAGATGCCGAGCGGCACCCGGATCAAGGAGCCGGTCAGCACGGGCGTGGCGGTCAGCAGGCCGAATTCGGTGGCGTTCAGGCCCAGCGTCTTCTTGATCGGAATGCCGATCACGCCGAACATCATCCACACCATGAAACACACGGTGAAGGCCAGCGTGCTGACCATCAGCACCGCCAGCGCCTGGCTTTTCTTGCTCATGACCCCGCCCGCTCGTTTTGCATGGGCAGACTTTAGGAATCGGCAGCGCGCAGCGGCATCCTTCGAGAGACTGGCGCACCGACGGCAGACGAACGATGCGGCCGCGGCCAGCATCGTCCTGAAGAACTAGCGCCTCAGGAAAGCGCGCAATGCTTGCGCTGGATCAACCCAGGCCGTGCTCGACTGCGATCACCGCGGCGTGCACCCGCGAGCTCACGTCGAGCTTGCGCAGGACGTGCTGCACGTGGATCTTCA
Source organism: Rhizobacter sp. (assembly GCA_043774765.1). Classification (GTDB taxonomy): domain Bacteria; phylum Pseudomonadota; class Gammaproteobacteria; order Burkholderiales; family Burkholderiaceae_C; genus LMDS01. The sequence continues at coordinate 6,843 of JAYVTD010000017.1, forward strand.
CAGTCGTCTCGGCAATGCCGAGCGAGCGGGCGATCTCCTTGTTGCCCTGGCCGAGCGCGATGCCCCGCAGGATCTCGTGCTCGCGCGGTGACAACGCGTCGAGCTTCGAGGCTGGTGCCGGGGCGGGCGCACTCTGCGGCGCCGCCGCACCGCGGTAGGCGGCCACCAGCTTGCCGGTCATCTCTTCGGCGACGACACTTTCGCCGCGCATCGCGCGCCGGATCGCGACCGAGAGCGCGTCGCCCTCGATCGTCTTGAGCAGGTAACCGCAGGCGCCACCACGCAGCGCGGCGGCCAGGTCTTGTTCGTCTTCGCTGACGGTCAGCATCAGCACTCGCGCGCGTGGTGCGGCTTCTAGCAGCGCCGGCAGCGCATCGACGCCGTTGACGCCGGGCAGGTGGTTGTCGAGCAGGATCAGGTCGGGTTGCAGGGCTTCGGCGCGGCGCAGCGCTTCGCCCGCATCGCCGGCGTCGCCGACGATCTCGAACTGCGGGTCACGCTGCAGCAAGGCTGTCAGGCCGCGCCGGAACAGCGTGTGGTCGTCGACAACCAGAATGCGGATGTTCGACACGGCCGGGGTCATCGCGCGGGCTGCGTCAGGCGGCCTGCCGCAACGGGACAGGCGCATGGCTCGATGGCGGCGGCAGGGTCAGCACGACCGAAGTGCCGCGCCCCGGCGTGGAAAGCACCTCGAGCCGCGCCCCCAGGCGCTCGGCGCGCTCGGCCATTATGCGCAGCCCGACATGGGTCTCGTCGTGGGCGCCACCTTCGGTCGGAAAACCGAGGCCGTCGTCGCGCACTTCCAGGCGCCACTGCGGCTGCTGCTGAACGTCGAGCCACACTCGCCCGGCGCGCGCGTGCTTGCGCACGTTCGACAGCGCTTCCTGCACGATGTGCAACACCTGCACCTGCAGGTCGGGCGCCAGCGGCAGGCCCTGGCCGCCCATCTGCAGCGTTGCCTTCAGGCCGGTCTGGTGTTCGAACTTGCGCAGCGTCGTGAGCAGCGCGGGTTCGATGTCTTCGGCATTGGCGCGGGTGCGGAAGTGCATCAGCAACTCGCGCACGTCGCCGTAACTCTCGCGCACGCCGACGTCGATTTCGCCGAGCACGTGTTGCACCTGGCCCGCGTCGCCGCTGGCGAGCGCATCGCGCATCAGTTGCACCTGGATCTTCAGGAACGCGAGCGACTGCGCGATCGAATCGTGCAGCTCGCGCGCCAGGAAGCTGCGCTCCTGCGACACGGCGGCTTCGAGGTCGAGTGCGTTGAGGCGCAGGTTTTCCATCGCGCCGGCAAGGTGGGCGGTCAGCGCTTCGAACAGCGAGCGTTCGGCGTCGGAGACCTCGATCTGGGCGTGAAAGAACAGGTCGACCTCGCCCATCAGCCGGTCGTGCGAACGGATCGGCACCGACACCACGGTCTCGAAGCCGGCCTGGGCGCAGTGCTGCATGCGCGCCGGCTCCATCGCGCGGATCGGGATCACGCGCGCACCCGGCGTCGCCGAAGGCGTGCCGCAATGGCAATCGCCGGCGTTCAGGCAATGTTCGGCGTCGAGCATCGCCTGCGGTAGCCCGTGCGAGGCCAGCATCAGATAGCGCCGGTTGGTTTCATCGGACCAGCGCAGCGCCACGCCGTCGGCCCGCGCGATGCGTGCGATGCTTTTGGTGAAGCCCGGCGCCAGCGTGTCGAGCGTGGTCGCTTGCGCGACCAGCGTGGTCACCTCGTACAGGCTCTCCAGCCGCTCGCGTTTTTCGTCGAGCTGCGCGGTCTTTTCCTGAACCCGGCTCTCCAGGCTGCGGTACATCGACTGGAGCTGTTCGGCCATGCTGTTGAAACCGGTGGCAAGCGTATCGAATTCGTCGGTGGTGCCGCTCGCGACCCGGGCGCTGAGGTCACCGCCCTGGATTCGCCGGATCGCCTGCTTGAGCAGCCCCATCGGTTCGAGCACGAACCAGTAGCCGGTGTAGACGAGCACCGCCGCGCC
>JAYVTD010000018.1:0-7527 GCA_043774765.1 Rhizobacter sp.
CGCCCCAGGCCGGCGCGCCGCTGAAGTCGAGCAGGTCGCCGCGCAGCGCGAGGCGGGTCGAACCCGTGACCGCGCTCATGCGTCGAGCACTCCGCTGGCGGGCGGACTGCGCTGCAGCATGCCGTGGCCGGCGAGATTGCGCGCCACGTCGCGCACCTGTTCGCGCAGCCAGCGGCCGGAAGCCGAAGCGTGCGTCAGGTCGTGCCAGAGCTGGTAGTAGGTCAAGGTCGGGAAAGGCACGGGGCAGCGCACGATGCGCACCGGCAGGCTGTCGGTGTAGCGCGAGCAGAACAGCCTGCCCGTGGTCAGCACCAGCAAACTCTGCGCCACCATCAAGGGGATCAGCCCGAAGTGCGCGCTGCGCACCATCACGTCGCGCGTCACGCCGAGCGAGGCCAGGTGTTCGTCGATCACGCCCGGCGCGTTGCCGTGCAGCGGGGTTGGCGCCACATGCTCGCAGGCCAGATACCGCTCGGGCGACCAGGCGCGGGTGGGCGCTGCACGCACCACCGGGTGGTCTTCGGCGACTAAGCAGACGATCTCGTCGCTCATCAGCCGGCCCAGGTGCAGTTCTTCGGGCGGCTTGAGCCAGTTGCCGATCACCAGATCGACCTCGCCGGCCGCCAGGCCACGCCGGTAGTCGAACTCACCCGAGAGCGGCATCAGGTCGAGCCGAACCTTGGGCGCGACCCGCTTCAGGTGCGCCACCAGCTCGGGCAGGAACAGCGGGTCGAGGTAGTCGCTGGCCGCGATGCGGAAGGTGCTGCCACTGGCCAGCGGCTCGAAAGCGCGCTGGTGGGCGTGCGCGCTGAACAGCCGGTCCGCATCTTGCAAGAGGCGCGTGGCGGGCTCCAGCAGGCGCAGCGCGGTCTCGGTGGCGGCCATGCTGTTGCCCGAACGCACCAGCAACGGGTCGCCCGTGAGTGCACGCAGCCTTTTCAGCTGGGCACTGACGGCGGGCTGCGAGGTGTGCAATCGCATGGCGGCCCGGGAGACACTGCGTTCTGTGATCAAGGTCTTCAGCACCCGTATGAGGTAGAGCTCAATCTTGTCGAAGTCCACACGCTGCGTCATATCGATTGGATGATAGGCAGTATGGTTTTTGTTGTATACACCTGAGGCCGGATGCGCTTAAGTTTCGGCCATCACCGACTCAACCAGCGAAGCGAGTTCATGCAACACCGCCCGATCCGTTTCTTTCACCAAGGCGCCGTCGTCGAAGTGAGTGGCGCCGCGCCCACCCGCACGGTGCTCGACTGGCTGCGCGAAGACGCGCGCTGCACCGGCACCAAGGAAGGCTGCAACGAAGGCGACTGCGGCGCCTGCACGGTCGTGATCGGCGAGGCGGCTGCGCCGGGCGACCCGGCGGCCGTGCGCGGTTTGAGCCTGCGCACCGTCAACGCCTGTATCCAGTTCCTGCCCACCCTCGACGGCAAGGCGCTGTTCACGGTCGAAGATTTGAAGGTGATGAACGCCGAGAAGCTGCATCCGGTTCAGCAGGCGATGGTTGAGTGCCACGGCTCGCAATGCGGTTTCTGCACTCCTGGTTTCGTGATGTCTTTGTGGTCGGCCTACGAGCACCACCAAGCTTGTGCCAGCCAGCCAACACGCCAGCAGCTGGCCGACGAACTCTCGGGCAACCTGTGCCGCTGCACCGGCTACCGGCCGATCCTGGATGCCGGGCAGCGCATGTTCGACCTGCCGACGGTGGCGCTCGACACGGCGCCGGTGCTGGCCGCGCTGAAGGGTCTGGAGACTGCGGGCAGCTTCAGCTATGCCGCTTCGACCGATGCTGACCGCTTCCACGCGCCCACCACCCTGACGGAGCTCGCCACGCTGCGCGAAGCGAACCCGAAGGCCCAGTTGCTCGCCGGTTCGACCGATGTCGGCCTGTGGGTCAACAAACAGTTCCGTGCGCTCGGCGACATCATCTATGTCGGCGAAGTCGACGAGATGAAACGCGTGGCGGAACAGAACGGTGAGCTCTACATCGGCGCCGGCGCCTCGCTCGAAGCCGCGTGGGCTGCGCTGGCACAACGTTTCCCGACGCTCACCGACGTGTGGCTGCGCTTCGCCTCGCCACCGATCCGCAACGCCGGCACGATGGGCGGCAACGTGGCCAATGGCTCGCCGATCGGCGACTCGGCGCCGATCCTGATGGCACTCGACGCACAGATCGAGCTGCGCAAGGGCGAGCGTGTTCGGCGTTTGCCGCTCGATGAGTTCTACACCGGCTACATGATGAACCACCTGGAGCCGGGCGAGTTCGTGCAGGGCATGGCGGTGCCGATGGCGGTGACTTCGCGCCAGGTGCGCGGCTACAAGATCAGCAAACGTTTCGACTGCGACATTTCTGCGCTGTGCGCGGGTTTGTCGATCGAGCTAGACGCCGGCGTGGTGAAGACCGTGCGGCTGGCGTTCGGCGGCATGGCGGCGACAGTGAAACGTGGCGCACTCACTGAGGCCGCGCTCGTCGGCCAGCCGTGGACACAAGCGACCGTGAACGCCGCCAAGGCCGCGCTGGCGCAAGACTTCAAGCCGCTTTCCGACATGCGCGCCAGCGCCGCCTACCGCCTGCAGGTCGCGCAGAACCTGTTGCAACGCTTCTGGCTCGAAACACGCGCCGAGAACCCATTGCCGAGCACCGCCACCAGCGTGTTCAGCGTGATGCCACACCAGACCAGCGTTGCAACCGCCTGAGGAGCAGCGAATGAACAAGCCCATCGACGCCCTGTTGCTGAAGCCGAACGAAGCCTTCGCCGACTATTTGAAGAACACCGCCGCACGCATCGACGAAACTGCCGAAGCCGCTGCGGTGAAAGCCGGCGCGCGCGTCGGCATCAGCCGCCCGCACGAATCGGCGCACCTGCACGTGGCCGGTGAAGCGACCTACATCGACGACATTCCCGAGATCAAAGGCACGCTGCACTGCGCGCTCGGCTTGTCCCCGGTTGCGAACGGCAAACTCACGGCCAGCGCACTCGACAAGATTCGAACGATGCCCGGTGTGGTGGCCGTGCTGTCGGCCGCCGACATTCCGGGGCCGAACGACTGCGGCTCGATCGTTCACGACGATCCGATCCTGTGTGATTTCAAGAAGCACGACGATGGCTCGTCGTGGGGCGAGATCCGCTACCTCGGCCAGCCAGTGTTCGCGGTGATCGCCGAGACGCGCGACGCTGCGCGGCGCGCTGCATCGAAGGCCAAGGACGCGCTGACGATCGAAGCGTTACCCCCAGTCATCACACCACAAGAAGCACACGCCAAAAGCCAGTACGTGCTGCCGCCGATGCACCTGATTCGCGCCACGAACGAAGGCGGCGCGCAAGCCGCCATCGCAAAAGCACCGCACCGCCTGAAGGCCACGCTCGATGTCGGTGGCCAGGAGCAGTTCTACCTCGAAGGCCAGATCAGCTACGCGATCCCGAAAGAGAGCGACGGCATGCACGTGTACTGCTCGACGCAGCACCCGAGCGAGATGCAGCACCTCGTGGCGCACGCGCTGAAGCTGCACGCGAACCAGGTGCAGGTCGAGTGCCGGCGCATGGGCGGCGGTTTCGGCGGCAAGGAATCGCAGTCGGCGATCTTTGCCTGCGTGGCCGCCGTGGCCGCAGCGAAGCTCAAGCGCCCGGTCAAGCTGCGCCTCGACCGCGATGACGACTTTCTGATCACGGGCAGGCGCCACTGCTTCTGGTACGAATACGAAATCGGCTACGACGATGAGGGCAAGGTGCTCGGCGCCGAGATCACGATGGTCTCGCGGGCCGGCCACTCGGCCGACCTGTCGGGCCCGGTGATGACCCGCGCGCTCTGCCACTTCGACAACGCCTACTGGTTGCCCGACGTGGCGATGCACGGCTATTCGGGCAAGACCAACACGCAGAGCAACACCGCGTTCCGCGGCTTCGGCGGGCCGCAGGGCGCGATCGCGATCGAGAACATCCTCGACACCATCGCGCGCAAGCTCGGGCGCGATGCGATGGACGTGAGGCGTGTCAACTTCTACGGCAAGGACACGAACAACGTCACGCCGTACGGCCAGGTCGTCACCGACAACATCATCCACGAACTGACGGCCGAGCTCGAAACCAGCAGCGGCTATGTGGCGCGGCGCGCTGCCATCGCGCAGTTCAATGCCTTCAGCCCGGTACTCAAGCGCGGCATCGCGCTGGCGCCGCTGAAGTTCGGCATCTCGTTCAACGTCAAACACTTCAACCAGGCCGGCGCGCTCGTCCACGTCTACAACGACGGTTCGATCCTCGTGAACCACGGCGGCACCGAGATGGGCCAGGGCCTGAACACCAAGGTTGCGCAGGTGGTGGCGCACGAACTCGGCGTGAGCTTCGAGAGCGTGCGTGTCACGGCGACCGACACGCAGAAGGTCGCCAACACCTCGGCCACCGCCGCGTCGACCGGCGCCGACCTGAACGGCAAGGCCGCGCAAGACGCGGCGCGGCAAATCCGCGAGCGGCTGGCGGCCTGCATCGCGAGCCACCACGGCGGCAAGGCCGAAGACGTGCGCTTCGCCAACGACAAGGTCACGGTCAACGGCAAGACGCTGCCGTTCAGCGCCGTCGTCGCTCGGGGTTACCTCGACCGGGTGCAGCTCTGGTCCGACGGCTTCTACGCCACGCCCGGCCTGAGCTGGGACAAAGAGAAGATGTTCGGCCGGCCGTTCTACTACTTCGCCTATGGCGCGGCCGTGAGCGAGGTGGTGGTGGACACACTCACCGGCGAGTGGAAACTGCTGCGCGCCGACATCCTGCACGACGCCGGCAAGTCGTTGAACCCGGCCATCGACATCGGCCAGATCGAAGGTGCGTTCATCCAGGGCATGGGCTGGCTGACGATGGAAGAGCTGGTCTGGAACCCGAATGACGGGACGACAAAAGCAGGCAAGCTGACGACACACGCACCCAGCACCTACAAGATCCCGACCGCGAACGACTGCCCGCCGGTCTTCAACGTGAAGCTGTACGAAGGCCAGAACGTGGAAGACAGCATCCACCGCAGCAAGGCCGTGGGCGAGCCGCCGCTGCTGCTGCCGTTCTCGGTGTTCTTTGCGATTCGCGACGCGGTGTCTGCGGTGGGGGATCACAAGATCGATCCGCCCTTGTCGGCACCGGCGACGAGTGAAGCGATCCTGCGGGCGATCACGGCGGTACAGGCGGGCTGAGATGAGGGTGTGCCGGCATCGATGCAGGCGAGCGTTGGTGCGCGTGTGAACCGAACCACCCGCGACACCGCGCAACGCTGGCTCAATGATGCCCGCCGGGCCATCGTCGTCGAGGTCACGCGGGCCCAGGGCTCGGTCCCTCGCGAACAAGGCACACGCATGCTGGTCGGCGCAACGGAAGTCATCGGCACCATCGGCGGCGGGCACCTCGAACTCAAGGCGATCACCTGCGCGCGCGAGATGTTGCGAGCGAAAGAACTGGCGCCCCACACCGAGCACTATCCGCTCGGCCCGGCGCTCGGGCAGTGCTGCGGTGGTGCCGTCACGCTCGGCTACCAGGCGATGAACGACGAGACCCTTGCCCGCTGGCCAGCGTCAGCGCCGCTGTTCCACCTTCAGCTCTACGGCGCCGGCCACGTCGGCCGCGCCATTGCAACACTGCTCACCACGCTCGACGTGAATGTCGACTGGATCGACGAGCGGGAAGAAGAATTCCCTGCGACGACGACACTCGGCACGGCCTGGCCCGAGCGCATCCGCGTCACCTGCGTCGATGCCGTCGAAGCTGAGGTTCGCCACGCGCCGACGGGCGCGTATTACCTCGTGCTCACGCACAACCACGACCTCGACCTGCGTATCACCGAATCGATCCTCAAACGCGGCGATTTTGGCTACCTTGGGCTGATCGGTTCGCGCACCAAGCAGCAGCGTTTCATCCACCGCTTCGAGCAGCGTGGCATCCACCCCGAAACGATTGCACGTTTGACCTGCCCGATCGGTGTTGAACACATCGAAGGCAAAGAGCCCGAGATCATTGCCTTCGCCGTCGTGGCGCAGATGCTGCAGCGACTCCGCTGAGCTGCCCCGACCACGGCCTGTTCTCCGACAGCGGCACGAGCAGTCTGCGCATTGGCTGTCAGAAGCCGTCGCGTTAGCGTGATCCCCGGCGCGTTGAACCGTTTGCACATGACTGCGGTTCCGCTTTTCAGTATCGACCGGCCCCCACCGCGGCCGGCGATCAACGGTTGGAGATCCCATGAAAATCCTGATGGTTCTGACTTCGCACGATCAACTCGGCAGCACCGGAAAGAAAACCGGCTTCTGGCTCGAAGAATTCGCCGCGCCGTATTACGCCTTCAAGGATGCGGGCGCTGAAGTCACGCTGGTCTCACCCGCTGGCGGGCAGCCGCCGCTCGACCCGAAAAGTGATGAGTCCGACGCGCAGACCGAAGCGACTCGCCGCTTCAAGTCGGACGATGCAGCGCAATTCGCGCTCGCGCACACGGCGCGGCTTTCCTCGGTGTCGGCAGACGGCTTCGACGCGGTGTTCTACCCGGGCGGCCATGGCCCGCTCTGGGACCTGGCCGAAGACGCCGACTCGATCAAGCTGATCGAATCGATGACCTCGGCAGGCAAGGCAGTAACTGCGGTGTGCCACGCCCCGGCGGTGTTCCGCCATGCCAAATCGGCCGACGGCGAACCGCTGGTCAAAGGGCGAAAGGTCACGGGTTTCACGAACAGCGAAGAAGCAGCGGCGCAATTGACGCAGATCGTCCCGTTCCTGGTTCAGGACATGCTGGTCGAGAACGGCGCGAAGTACAGCAAGGGGCCCGACTGGAAGTCGCATGTCGTCATCGACGGCAAACTCATCACCGGTCAGAACCCGGCTTCTTCTTCGGCTGCGGCAACCGCGCTGTTGGTGCAACTCCGGGGCCACTGACGCGGGTGCGTTGCGCCCCGCGGCGCCCACACCCGGGCCGCCTTCCCCCACTGAAACAAACAAGTACGCATGGCCTACCAAAGCAAGAACCCCTTCGACGGAAAAGTCTCTCACAGCTTCGATGAAATCAGCGACGCCGCGCTCGAAGACAAGCTGAAACTGGCGAACGCCTGTTTCAGCGACACCTGGCGGCAATCGAGCTTTGCCGAACGCAAGACCGTGCTGGCACGCGCTGCCGCTCTGCTGCGTGAACGCTCACAGGAATTCGCCGAACTGGCAACGCTCGAAATGGGCAAGCTGATCCAGCAGAGCCAGGGCGAGGTCGCGCTCAGCGCGGCGATCCTCGACTACTACGCCGAGCACGCCGAAGCCTTTCTCGCGCCGCAAAAACTCGACACGCCCAAAGGCCAGGCCATGGTCGAGAGCAGCCCGATCGGCGTGCTGTTCGGGGTGGAACCCTGGAACTACCCGTACTACCAGGTGGCGCGCTTTGCCGCACCCAACCTCATGGCCGGCAACGTCGTGATGCTCAAGCACGCCTCCAACGTGCCGCGATGCGCACTCGCCTTCGAACGCCTGCTGGTAGAAGCCGGCGCGCCCGCCGGTGCGTACACGAACCTGTTCATTTCCA
>JAYVTD010000019.1:0-3766 GCA_043774765.1 Rhizobacter sp.
AGGCCGAGTTCGCGCGTGCCGATGCGGCGCGTGCTCACGCAGCTTGTTCGGTGGCCGCGTGGCCGCCCATGTCTCGACCGCAACGCCCGTCAACGCGGCGCTGTTCGATGCGACCGAAGCCTCGGCGCGATCGCTGGGCATCACGCTGCTCCGCGCCTTGACCTGCGCCTGTGTCGAAGGCCCGCGCCTGGGCACGTGGGCTGAGAGCCATTTACTGCGACACGCCGGCTGCCAGCTCGCGGGCATGACCAACGTCCCCGAAGTGTTGCTGGCGCGCGATGCTCAACTGGCCTATGCAATGCACGCGCGCCGGGAACCGTCGAGTTTTTTCAGCTCAATCAGCGCCCGACCAGTGTGGAGGAACCAGCGGTGAACTGCCCCGAGTTTCGTGGCAGCCCGTCGAGGTTTACAGCGCACCGCCAGCGATGACGCTTGTTGGCGCCGTCTCGCAACAGGTGCCTGATTTGCGCAGCGTCAACTCCACTTGCATAGAACCCGATTCGACCTGTTGCCAACGATCGTGATTGCAACTGTGGGAACGCAAAGCCGACAACGCCCGCGCGAACCACGGGCGCTCCCGTGGTCTCAACCTGCAGCCGCCAGCCAACAAGGGGCAGAGCCGCGCGCGCCGTGACTTTGGAACGAAAACGCGCCCTCGCTGCGACAACCGGGCGGGATCACCCGCCTCTTTGAGCGATTGGGCCTGCAAGGGAACGCCCCCGGGATCAGAGCTGCACGACAATTCCCGCTGCTCGTAGACCGGAGAGATTTCACAGTGTCAGCAGCCCGAATACCTACCGACGAAACCGAGCGGCTTCGCTCGCTGGCCGAGCTTGGCGTCCTCGACTCCGCGCCCGAGCGCGAGTTCGATGCCCTCGTGCAAGCAGCCGCACTGGTGTGCGGCGTGCCGATCTCGCTGATCAGCCTGATCGACACCGACCGCCAGTGGTTCAAGGCGAATGTCGGCATGCGCGGGGTCACCGAAACCCCGCGCGAACTCGCCTTCTGCGCCCATGCAATCCTGGAAGACGGCATCTTCGAGGTGCCCGATGCCAGGCTCGACCCGCGCTTTGCCGACAACGCCTTGGTCACCGGTGCGCCGGACATCCGCTTCTACGCAGGCGCCACGCTGCGCCTGAGCGACGGCGCCCATGCGGGCACCTTGTGCGTCATCGACCGGCAGCCACGCCAACTGGACGCCAAGCAGCGCGAAGTGCTCGGCCACCTGGCAGCGGCGGCCGTTCACGCCCTGGAAGGCAGGCGTGCGCTGCTCGCCGAGCGCGCACTGCGTGAAACCGCTTCGCAGGCCGCCGCTGTCCTGCACAACAGCCTGGACGCGATCGTCACCCTGTCGCTGGACGGCACCGTCACGCACTGGAACGCAGCCGCCCAACGCCTGTTCGGCTACAGCCCCGCCGAGATGCTGGGGCAGCCCGCGGCGAAGCTGGTGCCAGCCGATCGGCGCGACGAAACGGGCGATCTGGAAACCCGACTGAAGGATTCGCGCGCCGGATTCAACTTCGAAACCATTCGATTGGGCCGCGACGGCGATGCGATCGCCGTCTCGATCAGCCTGGCGCCGATCCGCAATGCCGAAGGCGAACTGACCGGCGCCACCAAGATCATCCGAGACGTTCGCGAACAAGCGCGCACCGCGCATGTTCTTGCCGAGAGCGAGTCCCGCTTCAAAGCCCTCAGCGAGGTCTCGCCGCTGGGTGTATTCGCCACCGATGCAGATGGCGCCTGCACGTACAGCAACGGGCGCTGGCAGGGCATCTACGGGCTGACGCTCGAGCAGAGCCTGGGCGACGGCTGGGCTGCGACCTTGCACCCCGATGACGGCGCGGCCGTGTTTGCCGAATGGCAGCGCACGGCTGCACTGGGTGTCGAGTTCGACATGGAGTTCCGCATTCTCCGCACCGACGGTCAAACGCGCACCGTGCGCTCGCGCGCCAGAGCCAACCTCGCCAGCGATGGCATGGTGACGGGCTATGTCGGCTCCGTCGAAGACATCACCGAGCGGCTGCGCGCCGAGCGCGCCTTGCACGACGAACGGGTGCGGCTGGCATCGATCATCGAAGGCACCGGTGCCGGCACGTGGGAGTGGAACGTCCAGACTGGCGAGACACGTTTCAACGAGCGCTGGGCCGCGATGATCGGCCACACGCTGAACGAGCTTGAGCCGACCTCGGTCCAGACATGGCTGGGCCGCGGGCACCCGGACGATCTGCAGCGCTCGGTTGAACTGCTCGACAAGCACTTTGCCGGTGAGCTGCCCAGCTACGACTGCGAAGCCCGCATGCGCCACCACGACGGCCACTGGGTGTGGGTGATGGCCCGCGGCCGCGTGCTGACGTGGACGCCGGACGGCAAGGCCGAATGGATGTTCGGCACGCACATGGACATCACCGAGCGCAAGCGCCAGGACGAAGCCCTGCGCAAGAGCGAACAACTGCTCAACCGCACCGGCGAAGTCGCCGGCGTGGGCGGCTGGGAGCTGGACCTGTTGACCGGCGGGCTGTGGTGGTCGGCGCAGACGCGTCGCATCCACGGTGTCGCGCCCGACTACGTGCCCGTGTTGTCGGAAGCGATCAACTTCTACGCACCCGAGGCACGGCCCCTCATCCGGGCTGCAGTCGAACAGGCGATGGCCACCGCTGAGGGCTGGGACCTCGAGTTGCCTTTGGTCCAGGCCACCGGGCAGCGCATCTGGGTGCGCGCGGTGGGTGCTGCCGAGTTCGAAGGCGACAAGCCCGTCAGGCTGGTGGGCGCTTTCCAGGATGTCACGGCGCTTCGCACCGTCACCGCCGAACTCGCAGAGCAGCACGAGCTGATCCGGGTCACGCTGCAATCCATCGGCGACGCGGTGATCACGACCGACGCCTCGGGCACCGTCACCTGGCTGAACCCGGTGGCCGAACGCATGACCGGCTGGCTCAACGCCGAGGCCAAGGGCCGCCCCGTGGGACAGGTGTTCCACATCGTCAATGAAGAGACCCGCGCGCCGACGGAGAACCCGGTCGCCATTTGCCTGCAGCAGGGCGAGTTGGCGGGGCTGGCCAACCGCACCGTGCTGATCTCGCGCAATGGCGACGAGTTCGGCATCGAAGATTCTGCGTCTCCGATCCGCAACGAACGCGGCGAGCTGCTGGGCGTCGTGCTGGTCTTCCACGACGTGACCGAGCAGCGCCGCCTGAGCGGCGAGATGAGCTACCGCGCCACGCATGACGCGCTGACGGGGCTGGTCAACCGCGCCGAGTTCGAGACCCGGCTGCGCCGCGTGTTGAACAAGGCACATGAAGATCGCAGCCAACACGCGCTGCTGTTCATCGACCTGGACCAGTTCAAGCTGGTCAACGACGCTTGCGGCCACTCGGTAGGCGACCAACTGCTGCAGCAGGTGAGCAAGCTGCTGGGCGAAACGGTGCGCGCGCGCGACACGCTGGCACGCTTGGGAGGCGACGAGTTCGCGGTGATCCTGGAGCATTGCTCGTCCGATCAGGCCCAGCGCGTGGCGCAGCAGATTTGCGAGCGCATGGACGAATTCCGCTTCATGCACGACGAACGGCGCTTTCGCATTGGCGCCAGCATCGGCCTGGTGCCCGTCGACAACCGCTGGGGCACCACGGCGGCCGTCATCCAGGCCGCCGACACCTCGTGTTATGCCGCCAAGGAAGCCGGCCGCAACCGCGTGCACACCTGGTTCGATACCGACCAGGCCATGCGCGCACGAAACAGTGAGATGCAATGGGCCGCACGCTTGGAG
>JAYVTD010000020.1:0-12890 GCA_043774765.1 Rhizobacter sp.
CGCTGGTGGACACTGACCACGTGGGCATGGCCGGCTGGCTGACACGCAAGTTCGGCGTGCGCCTATGGATGACGCCGCTCGAATACCTGAGCTGCCGCGCGATGGTCTCCGACACCGGCCGCGAAGCGCCGCCCGACGCAATCGGATTCTTCCACAGCGCCGGCTGGAGCGAGGTGGCGATCGAAACCTACCGCACGCGCTTCGGCAACTTCGGCAAGCACATCCACCCCTTGCCCGACAGTTTTCGCCGGCTCGACGACGCGCAGGAACTGCGCATCGGCGCGAACACCTGGCGCGTGATCGTCGGCACCGGCCATTCACCAGCGCATGCCTGCCTGTACTGCCCGGCTTTGAAAGTGCTGATCTCGGGCGACCAGGTGCTGCCGCGCATCTCGTCGAACGTGTCGGTGTACCCGACCGAGCCCGACGCCGACGGCGTTGCGTGGTACCAGAGCGCCGCGTTGCCGGCGTAGCGACACCCGACAGCACACCCACCCGCCCGGTTGGCGTTTCTCTGCAGCGCGGCGCTGCAGGCCGTCGTCGAGCCTGATGTCTCGGTGCCCTGACCGTTCGGCGAACCGAACAGCCACTGCCGTGGGTGCTGCACCCTGACCGCTTCGATGCTCACCGCGCTGCCGCTCGCATCGCGCGATCTGCACCGCGAACACCACTCTTTTTCCCAAATCGGCCGATTGCCGGCTCCCGCACCATCGGACACCGAATCTAACGAAAGGATCATCGTGCTGGGAATGGGCCGCCGTTCACTTGAGCCGGGCTGGGTCGGCGTCGCGCCGCTGGGCGAGTGCGTACGGGTGGTCCACATGGTGTGCAGCCTCGGGGAGCGCCCGGTTCTGCGCTGGGCCGATACCGGCCCCTGGAGCGACCCGCACTCGACCCTGCGCGGTCTGCGACGCAGCCATGGCCTGAACCGCTTGCGCTTGGTGACGCTGCTGGAGCGGCGCCAGTACCAACTGCTGTCGATGGAGGCACCGGACGTACCGCGCGACGACTGGCGCGATGCCGCTCGCTGGAGCCTGAAAGACATGGTCGACTTTGCAATGGACGATGCCGGCCTGGCACTGCTCGATGTTCCCGCCGACCCGTCCCAGCGCCGCCGCACCTCGCTGATCGCGGTCGTTGCACCGCAGGCGCAGTTGGCGCCGCTGGCCGCGCTGGGGGCAGACGCCGGCACACCCTGGCAGGCCATCGACGTGCCCGAAACCGCGCTACGCAATATAGCGGCGCTGACCGAAGAACCCGGGCGCGCGCAGGCCCTGCTGCACGTCGGCGAGTCGCACAGCGCACTCGTCGTCACGGTTCAAGGTGAATTGCTGCTGGCGCGACACATCGATGTGAGCCTGGGCCAGCTGACCGGCATCGACGACGACGCCCGCACCCAAGCCTTCGAACGCGCCAGCCTGGAACTGCAGCGCACGCTGGACAGCATCGAACGCCAGTTCAGCCACCTCAGTCTCGGCGGCGTGCTGGTGTGCCCCGGTGCGCCGCTTGCCGAATTCATCGCCTACGCCGGCGAACTGGTCTACGCGCCGGTGACCGGCCTCGATCTCGCGCGCTACCTCGACCTGAGCGCCGCACCCGAGCTCGCCGACCCGATCCAGCAGGCCGCATACCTGCCGGCCATCGGAGCGGCGCTGCGCCGCGACTGAGGTCATGCCGCAAGACATCAACCTGATGCACGCCGGGCTGACGCCGCGGCCTGTGCCGTTTCGCAGCGTGCACGCGGCGTCGATCCTTGGAAGCGGCGCCTTGCTGATGCTGATCGCCACCGTCGGGCTGCAGCATCTCGCCTCGCGCCGCGCAGAAGAGGCGGTGGCTCTCGAGCAAGAGCTTGCCGCGCTGCAACGGCGTGTCACCGACATCAGTGCCGTCGCAGCGCCTTCGCGGCCTGCCGCCGAGTTGCGCCTGCTGCGTGACACCGAGACGGGGCAACGTCAGGTGCAAGCCGCGCTGGATTCTGGCGTCGCCGGGCGCACGCAAGGCTATGCGCAGTACTTCATGGCGCTGTCGCGCCAGGCGCAAGCGAGCCTGTGGATCACAGGCTTCAACGTTGCAGCCGATGGCGCGGGGCTGGAACTGCAGGGTCGCATGACCGACCCGCGCGTGCTGCCCGACTACCTGCGCCGCCTCAACAGCGAGCCACTTTTCAAGGGCCGCGAGTTCGCGCAGATGAGCCTGAAGGCCGTCGAGCCGGTCCCCGCCGATGCCGCGAGCCCGGTCATCACGGAATTCGCATTGCGCGCGCGGCCCGTGGCCGCGCCGGCTGCACCATGACGCAACTCGTGCAAATCATGGCCCGGGCGCGGCAACTGAGCGCGAGCTTCGACGCGCGCGCACCGCGCGAGCGCCTGCTGTTGATCGGTGCTGCGCTCGCTGCGGTCTTGCTGCTGGGTGACTCGTTGTGGCTCTCGCCTGCCTTCAAACAATGGTCGCAGGCCCGCACCCGCCACCTTGCGGCCACCACGGCATTGCAGCACCTGAACGACGACATCGCGCGGCAGGGCAACGAAGCCCGCACGCAAGAACTGCAACTGCGGCAAGAGATTGCCAGGCTGCGCGACCGCGTGCAGCAAGGCGGCGACGCGCTGCGCGGCAGCGCACTGATCGCAGCCGCCGACATGCTGCCGGTACTGGACCAGTTGCTGACCCGCGTCGGCAGCTTGCGCATGCAGTCGATGCAGTCGCTCGGGCGCACCGAGATCACGGCGGGAGCGATGGGCGCGACCGTTGCCTCGGCTGCCGCGAGCGCCGCAGCGAACGGCGGCCCGGTGCTCTATCGACACGGCGTGGAGCTCACTGTCGAAGGCAGCTTTGCCGACCTGCTGGCGTACCTGCAGGCGCTCGAGGCCATGCCTCAGCGCGTGCTGTGGGCCGGCGCGCAGCTCAAGGTCGAACACCATCCGAAAGCTTCACTGACGCTGCGCCTGTACACGCTGAGCCTGGACCGCACATGGCTGGCGATCTGAACATGCCATGGCGCACCGCGATCTTGCTCGCCTCGCTGAGCGGGGGCGCCGCAGCACAGTCGTTGGTGGACCCGACACGACCACCGGCACTGGCAGCCGCAGCCCCGACGGCTGCGGCCGAGCGCGCGTTGCCTGCGGCCACGGCCCCGGTGCGCCCCGCAGCGCCGCAGCTGCAGTCGATCCATCTGCCGCGCAGCGGCACGGCCAGCGCGCTCGTGGACGGGCGCGTCGTGCGGGCCGGCGAACACGTCGGTGAACACACCGTCACCGCAATCGACGCGACCGGCATCACGCTGCGCGGGGCGCGTGGCGACACCCGTGTGTTGTCGTTGCTGAACGGCGTGAGCAAGACACCCAGCAGCTCGCCTCCAGACACCAGCAGCACGCTGGCCGCGGGCACTCGCAAGGAAATTCGATGACCTCCAAGATTCTGTTTGCCACGCTGCTCGCTTTCGCCACCGGCTGCATGGCCGCCGCCGCACCCACCGCCGCCGGTCGCTTCGACCTGTCGGTGAACAACGCGCCGGCGGCCCAGGTCTTCATGCAGATCGGGTCGGGAACCGACTACAACATGCTCGTCGCGCCGGAGGTCGGCGGCAATATCAGCATCACACTGAAGGACACCACGGTGCTGGAGGCGATGGATTCGCTGCGCGAGCTGTACGGCTACGGTTTTCAAGTCAATGGCAACCGCATCTTCGTGCAACCGAACACGGTGCAGACACGGCTCTTCAAGATCAACTACCTGCCCGGCCGCCGCCAGGGCGCGAGCGACATCCGCGTCACCTCGAGCTCGATCAGCCAGTCCGGTGCCGGCACATCCGGCGGCAGCAGCGGCTCGACCACCACTTCGGGCCAGGGCGGCGGCCAGCGCGGCGACGATTCGGCGCACGTGCGCACCACCTCCGACGCCGATTTCTGGCGCGAGGTGCAAGCATCGCTGAACGCGCTCGTGGGCAGCGCGAACCAGCGCAGCGTGGTGCTCAACCCGTCGGCGGGCGTCATCGTCGTGCGCGCGACGCCGGCCGAGCTGCGCCAGGTGGCGGAGTACCTCAGTGCCGTGCAGGTGAGCATCGAGCGGCAGGTGATGCTCGAGGCCAAGATCGTCGAGGTCGAGCTCAACGACGACACACAATCGGGTGTGAACTGGGCCGCGTTCAGCAACCGTGCGAACCAGAAGGTCAGCATCGGCGTCGGTGCACCCGGTGCGGTGCTGGGCAGCTCCGGGCCGCTCAGCGATGGCACCAACACGGTGGTGGCAGGCGCCAACCTCGCGGCCAACGCGATCGGGCGCGGCTTCTATGGCCTCGCATTCCAGGCCGCCAACTTCGCCTCGATGCTCAACTTCCTGCAGACGCAAGGCAACGTGTCGGTGCTGTCGAGCCCGCGCATCGCCACGCTGAACAATCAGAAGGCCGTGCTCAAGGTGGGCAGCGACGAACTCTACGTGACCGGCATCTCGACAACGACGACGGCCGGCGCCGCCAGCAGCAGCACGTCGCCTTCGCTGACCCTGCAGCCGTTCTTCAGCGGCATCGCGCTCGACGTGACGCCGCAGGTCGACGACAGCGGCAACGTGATGCTGCACGTCCACCCGTCGATCAGCACCGTGACCGAAAAGCGCAAGAGCGTGGACCTCGGTTCGCTCGGCTCGTTCCAGTTGCCGCTGGCGGCCAGCACCATCAACGAGACCGACAGCATCGTGCGGCTGCGCGACGGCCAGATCGTCGCCATCGGCGGGCTGATGCTGCAGGAGCGCCGCGAAGACCGCACCGGCCTGCCGGTGCTCGGCGATTTGCCCTTGCTCGGTGCGCTGTTTCGCCAGAACGGCACGACCCTGCGCAAGCGCGAGATGGTGATCCTGATCAAGCCCAGCGTGATCCGCGACGGCGAGGCCTGGCCCGAGCCGACTGGCGACGCCAAGGTCGCCACGCCGGCACGCTGAGGCCCGCCCGCCATGGCACGCCCCGAACGCGTCCGGCTCGGCGACCTGCTGGTGCAGGAAAGCCTGATCACGCCAGAGCAGTTGCAAGAAGCGCTGGTGGCGCAGAAGACCCTCGGCCGCAAGCTGGGCCGGGTGTTCATCGACAACGGCTGGGTCGACGAGATCCAGATCGCAAAGGCCCTCGCACGCCAGCTGCGCGCGCCGTACGTCGACATGAGCAAGCGCAGCGTGCGGCCCGAGGTGGCGGGGCTGCTGCCCGAAGTGCAGGCGCGCCGCCTGCGTGCCCTGCCGCTGGAAGAAACCGCGACCGGCGTGCGCGTCGGCATGGCCGACCCGACCGACCTGAACGCCTACGACGAAATCTCGCGCCTCATCAAGCGCGAGATCGAGCTGGCCGTCGTTGCCGAAAGTCAACTGCTCGCCGCCATCGACCGCTCGTACCGTCACACCGACAACATCGCCGGCTTCGCGAAGGAGTTGACGACCGAGATCAGCGGCGTCGAGAGCGATCTGGGCGACCTGCTCGGCCTGAACAGCGCGAGCACCGAAGACGCGCCGGTCGTGCGGCTGCTGTATTCGGTGTTCGAAGAGGCGCTGCGGGTGCGCGCGTCAGACATCCACATCGAGCCGCAGGAGCGCTCGCTGCGCATCCGCTACCGCATCGACGGCGTGCTGCATGTGCAGACCGAGGCCGACTCGAAGATCTCGGGCGCCGTTGCATTGCGCCTGAAGCTGATGTCGGGCCTGGACATCTCGGAGAAGCGCCTGCCTCAAGACGGCCGCTTCGCCGCCAAGCTGCGCAATGGCGTGGTCGACGTGCGCATCTCGACGATGCCGACGCAGCACGGCGAGTCGGTCGTGATGCGCTTGCTGAACCAGAGCGGCGGCATCCTGTCGATCGCCGGCCTGAACCTGCCGCCGGCGGTGGCCGCGGCGATGCAGCGTGCGATCGCCCGACCCAGCGGCATGGTGCTGGTGACCGGCCCGACCGGCAGCGGCAAGACGACCACGCTGTACGCCGCTTTAAACGAACTCAACAGCACCGACCGCAAGATCATCACGGTCGAAGACCCGGTCGAGTACCGCCTGCCCGGCTTGAACCAGGTGCAGGTGATGGAGAAGATCGACCTGAGCTTCGACCGCGTGCTGCGCGCCGCGCTGCGCCAGGACCCGGACGTGATCCTGGTCGGCGAGATGCGCGACCAGAACACCGCCGAGATCGGCCTGCGTGCCGCGCTCACCGGCCACCTGGTGCTGTCCACGCTGCACACCAACGATGCGATGAGCACGCCGATCCGGTTGCTCGACATGGGCGTGCCGAAGTACATGGTCGCGCTCTCGCTGCAGCTCGTGCTGGCGCAACGGCTGGTGCGCGTGGTCTGCCCGCACTGCGCCGGCGCGCACAAGCCCCAGGTGCACGAGCTGGCGTGGCTCGACGCGTTCGGTGACCCCGCGTTGCTGGTCGGCGCCCAGTACCGGCGCGGCGCGGGCTGCAGCGAGTGCAACCAGACCGGCTACAGCGGTCGCACCGGCGTCTTTGAGTTCATCGAGATGACGCAGGAACTGATCGAGGCGATGAACCACGGCGACCCGGCCACTTTTGCGCAGGCCGCACGGCGCCAGATGCAGGGCCAGACGCTGGCGCGTGATGCGCTGCGGCTGGTGATGGCCGGGCGCACGACGATCGAGGATGCGATGCGCATCGGCAACCAGGTCGCCGAAGCGTGATGCCCTTCAGCTACACCGGTCGATCCGGCGGCAGCGCTGTCAGCGGCGTGATCGAAGGGGCGAACGCGGCGGCGGTGGCCGACACGCTCGTCTCGCGCGGCGTGACGCCGCTCACCATCATGGCGGCCAAGGGTTCGGCGCGCCCGGTGAGTTCCAGCCCGGGCTTCGACTTTCAGGCGTGGATGCAACCCGCGGTACAGCCGGTCGAGAAGCTGCTGTTTAGCCGCCAGCTGCACACGCTGCTGAAGTCGGGCGTGCCGATCCTTCGGGCACTCGCGGGGCTCGAAGAGTCGGCCGTCAACCCGAGCATGAAACGCACGCTGAACGAGGTGCGCCAGAGCCTGGGCTCGGGCATCGACCTGTCGATGTCGTTCGCGCAGCACCCGAAGGTGTTCGATGGCTTCTACGTCGCGCTGGTTCGCATCGGCGAGATGACGGGCCGGCTCGAAGAAGTATTCCTGCGCCTGTTTCACCACCTCGAATTCGAACTCTTCATGCGCCAGCAGGTGAAGTCGGCGCTGCGCTACCCGATCTTCGTCGTCATCGCGATGGTGGCCGCCGTGATGGTCATCAATCTGATGGTGATCCCGGCCTTTGCGACGGTGTTCAAGAGCTTCGGCGCCGAGCTGCCGCTGGCCACGCGCATCCTGCTGGCCAGCTCTGAATTCACGATCAACTACGGCTGGCTGATGCTGGCGGCGTCGGTCGCACTCGTCTTCGGCGTGCGGCGCTGGATCGCCACAGCCGAAGGTCGCCTCGTGTGGGATCGTTGGAAGCTGGCCGCGCCGCTGGCCGGCACGATCATCATGAAAGCCACGCTCGCGCGCTTCGCACGCAGCTTTGCGCTGTCGCTGAAGAGTGGCGTTCCGGTCGAGCAGGCGCTGTCGGTCGTGGCGCAGACGGTGGACAACGCCTACGTGGCGAAGAAGGTCGAAGGGATGCGCAACAGCGTGGAGCGCGGCGAAACCATTCTTCGCGCGGCCATCAGCACGGGCGTGTTCACGCCGGTTGTGCTGCAGATGATCGCGGTCGGCGAAGAGACCGGTGCGGTCGATGAGCTGATGGAAGAAGTCGCCGAGCTCTACACCAACGATGTGCAGTACGACCTGAAGACGCTGTCGCAGCAGATCGAGCCGATTCTGATCATCTTCCTCGGTGTGCTGGTGCTGGTGCTGGCGCTGGGCGTGTTCCTGCCGGTGTGGGATCTCGGCCGGGTGGCATTCAAGCGCTGACCGAAGCGGCCGATAACGCTATCAGGACCCTTTGTGAACCCACCATGCACGCGCACGCCACCCCTGCCTCGAACACCGCACCGACCTGCGGTGCGAGGCACCGCGCGGCTCGAGTTCGCGCTCGTGGTGGCTGTCACCGGCGTGATCGTCGTGCTGGCCCTGAGCCGCCTGGGCGAGCTGCAGGTGCTGGGCCGCGACGTGCAGCACCAGACCGTGGCGGCGCAAGAACGCGCCGCCAGCGCACTCAACCAGGCGCGCTGCCCCGCGACCACTGCCGCATCGGCGGCGCAGCTCCCGTCACCCGTTTTCACCTGCCCCTGAATCTTCTCCACCAAAGGACACTCACCATGAAAAAAACCCAATCCGGCTTCACGATGATCGAACTGATCGTCGTGATCGTCATCCTCGGCATCCTCGCGGCCACGGCGCTGCCCAAGTTCATCGACATGCGCGGTGACGCCGAGGGCGCAGCGATCAAGGGCTTCGCCGGCTCTGCTGCAGCCGCGATGAACTTGAACTACGCAGGCTGCTCGGTCATGAACAACGTCGTCACCGCGAACAAGTGCGTGAAGGTCGACAACTGCAACAAGACCTTGCCGCTGTTGCAGGCCGGGTACGACGCCGCCATCACCATCACGGCAGGCGCCGTCTACGTGTCGGCAAACGGCGACTCCGCGACCTGCACCGCGACCAAGACCGTGGGCACGTCGACCTACACGGCGACCTTCACCGGCATCGCTGCCGGCAACTGATCGCGCGCTCCGATGCGTTGGTCCGCATGGCTGCGGGCCCTCGCGGGCCTGCTCGCTTTCGGGCTGGCGTGCCCCGCGTGGGCCGCGACCTACACCTTTCGAAGCGACAGCTTCGCATGGGAGAGTGCGGCCAACGCGATCACCTGGGACAGGCAATGCACCGGCTATCCGGGTGACGACGACAAGGCGAGCATCGCGTTCAGCGGCGGCTTCACATTCACGTTCGCGGGCACGGCGTATTCGTCGGTGCGCGTGCTGTCGAACGGCCTGCTGCAGTTCGGAGCCGACACCGGCTTCTTCCGCACCTACACCAACACCAATCTGCCCGCGGGAACGACCGCGGCGTATTCGGGCAGTTGCGCCGGCGCGGTCACCACCAACGTGATGGCCGCCTACTGGACCGACCTGAACCCGAGCCAGGCCGGCAGCGGCAACGTGACCTGGGAACAAAAGGGCACGGCGCCGAACCGTTATGTCGTGGTGTCTTGGAACAGCGTGTACCAGTACGGTACGGCCACGCCCTACGCGTTCCAGATCATCCTGTACGAGAGTGGCCAGTTCAAATACCAGTACGGCAACAGCAACGCCACGGGCTCGGCGGCCACCATCGGCGTGCAGGTGAGCAGCAGCGACTACACGCTCTACTCGTACAACAGCGGCTACAACGCGAATGGCTCGGCGATTCGCTGGTTCGTTCCATCGGGCACGCCGGCCCGCGTGGCCGAGTACCGCATGGACGAGTACGCGTACAGCGGTGTGGTCGGCGAGGTCGCCGACAGCTCCGGCAATGGCCATGACGGCGTGCGCGTCGGTGCGGCCACCAGCACCAGCGGCGGCCAGGTGTGCCGCGCGCTCGACATCCCGGCCAATACCAGCACCACGATCGCCGCGATCGACACGGCGCTCGATGTCGACACCGGCATCGGCAGCAGCGGCACGCTCTCGTTCTGGGTGCGCAGCAATGTGGCCTGGACGAGTGCGACAGCGGCGATGCTGCTGGACGCCACCCTCTCCGCGAGCCGGCCGTTCTATCTGCAGCGCAACGGCGGCGGCGCACTGCGCTTCTCGCTCGCCGACAGCGCTGGCACCGTCCTCACCGCGACCACGGCCGCGCAAACCTTCAGCCTCGGCACCTGGGCACATGTGGCCGCGACCTGGCGCCTGGCCGGCGGCAGCAACCAGAGCACGCTGCGCATCTACGTCAACGGCGTGCTGCTCGCCACGACGGTCGGCACGAGCAACGGCAACCTCGACCCCAGCCTCGGAT
Organism: Rhizobacter sp.; assembly: GCA_043774765.1. Lineage (GTDB taxonomy): Bacteria > Pseudomonadota > Gammaproteobacteria > Burkholderiales > Burkholderiaceae_C > LMDS01. Next base: position 9,909 of record JAYVTD010000020.1, read on the forward strand.
CGCTCTTCCTCGGCGACAACCGCAGCACGGCCACGCCTGCAGGCGCGACCGCGAACTCGGCCAACGGCCAGCTCGACGAGGTGCGCGTTTACAACTTCGAGCTGAGCCCGGCCGAGATCGCCGGCGACCTGACCCAGACACACAGCTGCGCGCCGCCACTGCACCACCTCGAGATTCGCCACGGCACCGGCTCGGGGCTGACCTGCACAACGTCGACGCTGACCGTCGCCGCTTGTCAGGATGCGGCCTGCACGACGCTCTACACCGGTGGCGTGACGGGCACGCTGACGGCGGCCGGTGCCGGCATGCTGGTGAACTGGCCAAGTGGCGCGGCGTTCAGCATCCCCGCGGGCAGCGGCACGGTCAGCCAGAGCATGCAACTCACGACGGTGGGCAGCGTGCTGCTCGGCGCCAGCGGTGCATCGCCGTCGCCGACCAGTGCCGCGACCTGCAACTTCGGCAGCCCGTCGTGCACCTTCAGCGCAGCCGACAGCGGGCTGCTGTTCGATGTGCCGAACCATGTCTCGGAGGCGCTGCAGACCGTCAACGTGAGCGCGGTGCGCAAGGCCGACAACGCACTGGTCTGCACGCCAGCGTTCGCCAGCGTCACCAAGAGCATCGCCTTCAGTTGCACGACGAGCAACCCGGCCAGCGGCACGTTGCCGGTGCGTGTGGGCGGGCGCGCGCTGAACGGCGCGAACAGCGCAGCCGCCGCGTGCGACGCGACCGGCCAGGCAGTGAGCCTGGCCTTCAACGCCAGTGGTGTCGCGAGCACCACCGTGCAGTACGCCGACGTGGGCCAGATGCTGCTCAGCGCCCGCTACACCGGCAGCGGCACGGACGCCGGGCTCGTGCTGACGGGCACCGACAGCTTCATCGCCGCACCCGCATCGTTCGCATTCAGCGCGATCACTGCCGCGCCGATCAAGGCCGGCAGCGCCTTCGCGGCGAGCGTGGCGGCGCACAACAGCGCGGGCACCGCCACCCCGAACTTCGGCCGCGAGAGCACACCGGCCACGCTGACGCTCGCATTCACGCGCGCGCAACCGACCGGCACGGGCGCGAGCAACGGCGTCTTCACCGGCAGCCTCGGCGCCTTCAGCGCCGGCGTGGCAACGAGCAGCACGCTCGTGTGGAGCGAGGTCGGCAAGGGCGACCTCTCGGCCACGCTGGCGGGCGCCAGCTACCTCGGCTCGGGCCTCACGGCCAGTGGCACCACCGGCACGGGCGGCGCCTTGGGGCGCTTCACGCCACACCACTTCGACGTAGTCGTCACGCCCGCCTGCTCGAGCTTCACGTATGCGGCGCAGCCGTTCAACGTCGTCATCAGCGCGAAGAACGGCTTGGCCACACCGACAACCACGGTCAACTACGACGGCAGCGCCAGCACCGCACCGAACTTCGCGCAGGCCGTGACGCTCGGCGACGCACCAGCCCTTGGCGTTGGCAGCTTTGGCGGCACCGGCGGGGTGGCAGCAGCGCAATTCAGCGCCGGCGTGGCGAGCACCACGACTCCGGCTTACAGCTTCACCAGCAAGACGACCGCGGCGCAGAGCCTGGTGGTTCGCGCGATCGACGCCGACTCGATCAGCTCGCTCGGCTTCGCCGAAGGCAGCACCGCACTGCGCAGCGGCAGGCTGCGCTTGTCGAACGCGTTCGGCTCCGAGAAGAGCACGCTCTTGGTACCGGTGCAGGCGCAATACTGGAGCGGCAACGCCTGGGTGCTCAACAGCGCTGACAACTGCAGCACCGTGCCGGCCAGCGCGGTCGTGCGCGCCGGCTACCTCGACAACCGCGGTGCAGCGACCGCGGCGTGGAGCAGCACCGTGTCTGCCATCACGATCACCGCGGGCAGCGGCACGCTGACGCTCGGCGCACCGTCACCCACGGCGACGGGCAGCGTGGACCTGACGCTGAATCTGGGCAGCAGCGGCGCCGATCAGTCCTGCCTGGCGGCACACCCCGCAAGCACCGGCGCCGCCCGACCCTGGCTGCGTTCGCAGAACGGCGCCTGCTCTGCGCTCTGGGACCGCGACCCGTCGGCACGCGCCAGCTTCGGCATCTACGCGCCCGAGACGCGCAAGACCATCCATGTGCGCGAGCTCTATTAGACCGGGCCGCGCATCGGCCAAGCGCGTGCGCGGCTTCACGCTGCCCGAGCTGATCGCCGTTCTCACGCTGACGAGCATCCTCGCGGCCGTCGCCTTGCCCAAGCTGAACAGCGCGCTGAGTTTTCGCGACGACGCCTGGCGCGACCAGGTCGTGGCCGCCCTTCACTACGCCCACAAGAGCGCGATCAGCCACCGCCGGCTGGTGTGCGCGAGCATCGGCACGAGTGCGGTGGCCCTCAGCATCGCGAGCGTCAACCCCGCATCGAGTTGCAGCGTCGCGCTGCCCGGTGTCGATGGCGATGCCAGCGCGGCCGTCAACAGCGGCGCCGCGGCCCCGACGCTGAGCCCGGCCGGCACGCTGTACTTCCAGCCCTCGGGCCGCGTCAGCACCGATGGTGCGGGCAACAGCGTGGGCAGCTTCACCATCGGCATCGTGGGCCAGGCAGACATCGTGCTCATCGGCGAGACCGGCCATGTCGAGTGAAGCGCGTCGCCGCAACGGCCGGCAGCGCGGCCTGACGCTGGTCGAGCTGCTCGTCGCCATCATCGTGCTCGGCGTCGGGCTGGGTGGCGTGCTGTTGGCGTTCGGCTTCACGACCCGGGGCTCGGCCGACCCGGTCGTCGCGCAGCAGATGCTGGCCATTGCCGAGGAGATGCTCGAGGAGATCGAACTCAAGCCCTACGCGCCCGCCGCCAATGCAACGCCGGCAGCCTGCGCGCGCGACACGTTCAACGACGTCAGCGACTACGATGGCTACGGCCCGGCGACCGGCCTGATCTGCTTCATCGACGGCACGCCGATCCCCTCGCTGGCCGGCTACTCGATCCGTGTGCAGGTGCAGACCACTCCGCTCGTCGGTGTGGCGGCGGC
>JAYVTD010000021.1:0-4206 GCA_043774765.1 Rhizobacter sp.
ATGAAACGCCGGCTGAGCCTGGGCCGCGCGTTGATCAACGACCCCGATCTGCTGCTGCTCGACGAGCCCACCACCGGCCTCGACCCGCAAGCGCGCCACCTGATGTGGGAACGCCTGCAAGACCTGCTCAAACAAGGCAAGGCGATCCTGCTGACCACCCACTTCATGGACGAAGCCGAGCGCCTGTGCGACCGCCTGATCGTGCTCGACCACGGCCGCAAGATCGCCGAAGGCACACCGCGCGGGCTGATCCGCGAACACCTTGAAACCGATGTGGTCGAGGTTTACGGCGAAGGCGCCGCCGCGCTGGCCGTGGCCCATGCCGCGCTGGCGGAGCGGGTCGAAGCGAGTGGTGAAACCGTGTTTTTCTACCTGCACGACGCCAAGCCACTGCTCGCCGCGCTGGCCGAGAATCACAGCGTGCGTTACCTGCACCGGCCGGCCAACCTCGAAGACCTGTTCCTCAAGCTCACCGGCCGCCAGATTCGCGACGACGCTTGAGCCATCGACAAAATCCCATGCTCGTTTCGTTCACCGCAGCCCCCAGCATCTCGCGCCGCTTCTGGCCGGTTTTCATGCGCAACCTGCTGGTGTGGAAGAAGCTCGCGGTGCCCAGCGTGATCGGCAACATCGCCGAGCCGCTGATCACGCTGGTGGCCTTCGGTTATGGCCTCGGTTCGATGATCGGGCAGATCGACGGCCGGCCGTACATCCAGTTCCTGGCCTCGGGCAGCATCGTCGTCAGCGCTGTACTGGCCGCGACATTCGAGGCCCTCTACTCGGCCTACTCGCGCATGCAGATGCAGAAGACCTGGGACAGCATCATGAACGCGCCGATCGCGCTCGACGACATCGTCTTCGCCGAGATGTTGTGGGCGGCGTTCAAGTCATTGTTCTCGGTGGCCGCGATCATGGCCGTGATCTGGGTGCTCGGTATCAGCCGCGAGCCGACGATGCTGCTGGCCCTGCCGCTGCTGGGCCTCATCGGCATCACCTTCGCGTCGGTCGCGCTCGTATTCAATGCGCTGGCCAAGGGCTACGACTTCTTCACCTACTACTTCACGCTGGTCATCACGCCGATGACCTTCCTGTCGGGCGTGTACTTCCCGATCGCGCAGATGCCGGGCTGGCTGCAGACGGTCGCGCACGCGCTGCCGCTCACCGCCGCCGTCGAGCTGGTGCGGCCGCTCATTCTGGGCACGCCCACCGGCGCTGTGCTGCAGCCGGTCTGCGTGCTCGTGGCCTATGCGGTCGGTGGCTACTATCTTGCGCTGGTGCTCACGCGCCGGCGCTTTTTCAAGTAATCGGGAACCTCGGCGGGCGACAAAGGTCTTCCGGGGCACACGGAACATTCACGACAGCATGCCGACGCAAACCTTTCCGACCTGGTGGCTGCGGTTCATCGCCACGCTGATGCTCGTGTTCGCGGGCATGCAGGTGACGCGCGCAGCGGACGAGTTCCTCGACCCCGACGTCGCCTTCAAGCTCGCCGCGCGCGCGGTCGACGAGCGCACCGTCGAGGTCACGTTCACGGTCGCCCCGGCCTACTACCTCTACCGCGAGCAGTTCAAGTTCGTCGCCAATGGCGCCACGCTGGGCACGCCCGACATTCCGAAAGGCAAGGTCAAGTTCGACGAGACCTTCCAGAAAAACGTCGAGACCCACCGCGATGTGGTGCGCATCAGCGTGCCGGTGACGCAGGCCGAGCCGAAATTCCAGTTGCTGGTGACGAACCAGGGCTGTGCCGACCAGGGCCTGTGTTACCCACCTCAGCAGCGGGGCCTGATCGTCAGTCTGGCGGCTTATGGTGGCGACGGTACGGCGCGCCTGATGACGGCCGCCGAAACCGCAGCGCTCGACCCGAGCGCCGCGCCGGCCGCATCAACGAACGCGGTCGTCGAAGCCGGTGCCCCCTCCGAGAGCCGCGGTATGGACGCGGCGCTGCGCAGCGGCAAGTTCTGGCCCGTCGTCGGTGTGTTCTTCCTCGCCGGTGTGCTGCTGTCGCTCACGCCCTGCGTGCTGCCGATGCTGCCGATCCTGTCGTCGATCATCCTCGGCCAGGGCACGCAGGTGTCGCGCAGCCGCGGCTTTTCGCTCGCGCTCAGTTATTCGCTCGGCATGGCGATGGTCTACACCGCGTTCGGTGTCGCCGCCGGCCTGGCGGGCGAAGGCCTGGCCGCATCGCTGCAAAACCCCTGGGTGCTGACGTTGTTCGCGGCCGGGCTGGTGGCGCTGTCGCTGTCGATGTTCGGCGTTTACGAACTGCAGCTGCCGAGCGCGCTGACCGGCCGGCTCACGCAGGCCTCGCAACGCCTGCCGGCCGGGCGTTTCGCCAGTGTGTTCGCGATGGGCGGTGTCTCGGCGCTGATCGTCAGCCCGTGTGTGGCCGCACCGCTGGCCGGAGCGCTCGTTTACCTGAGCCAGACGCGCGACGTGTGGCTCGGCGGCACGGCGCTGTTTTCGCTCGCCGCCGGCATGAGCATTCCGCTGCTGCTGGTTGGTGCTTCCGCGGGTGCGCTGCTGCCGCGCGCCGGCGGCTGGATGACCGAAGTGAAGCGCCTTTTCGGCCTGCTGCTGCTCGGCGTGGCGTTGTGGACCGTGCAGTCGATCCTGCCGGCCGGGCTGGTTCTGGCGTTGTGGGGCGCGCTGATGATCTGCTCTGCCGTGATGCTCGTGTCTTACCACCAGCACCGAGGGCACCGCGGCGAGTTGTCGAAGAGCCTGTGGCGCCGTTCGGTGGCTGCCGTGCTCGCGGTCTGCGGGCTGCTGCAACTCGCGGGGGCGGCGTCTGGTGGCACCGACCCGCTGCAGCCTCTGTCGCACCTTGCAGCACGCGGTGGCGCGGCAGCCGCGCATGCGGGCCCCGTCTTCAATGCCGTGCGAAGCGTGGCCGAACTCGACACTGCGCTGCGCACCAGCGGCCGCCCCGTGATGCTCGACTTTTATGCCGACTGGTGCGTCTCCTGCAAGGAGATGGAGCGCTTCACCTTCGTCGACCCGGCGGTGCAGAAAAAACTCGCCGGTGCCTTGCTGCTCAAGGCCGATGTGACGGCCAACAACCTGCAAGACCGCGAACTGCTCAAGCGCTTTCAGCTCTTCGGCCCACCGGGCACGATCTTCTTCGACGCGCAAGGCCGCGAGATCGCTGACACGCGCGTCATCGGCTACCAGAACAGCGAGCGTTTCCTGCAGACCTTGAGCCGCGCGGGGCTCTGAAGCTCGGCTTCGCGGGAGGGTTGTGCTATAGTCACAGGCTCAGTCGCGAGGTGGAGCAGTCTGGTAGCTCGTTGGGCTCATAACCCAAAGGTCGCAGGTTCAAATCCTGCCCTCGCAACCACAAGATTCAATAACAAAAACAACAACTAACGGATTGGCAAACGCCGCCCCTGTGGGCGGCGTTTTGTTTTGTGGCGGGCCACGGTCTCGTGTCGGTCAACGAGCGCATCAGTCGCTCGCATGGATCTGCTGACGGCGCTCCACGTAGCCGCGCGTGCTTGCTTGAGCGTTGTCCGGGCACGCTGCAGCCGCGTTGCAGGCGACAGCGTCGATCGTGTACAGGCGCACCGTGCGCGGTGTGCCCGGCGCAGATTCACCTTCGTTGAAGGCGCGCGAGTCGCAGGTGACTGTGACTCGAAACCCCGTTTCGGCGCTCAGATCCAGCGTCTGGCTTGCGCCGCTGCAGGCGGTCCAGCTGCCCTTGAGCGCCTGGTAAAGGCCCCAGTCGGTGCCGGCGCGTGCGGCCTGCAGTGCGCGCGCCGCGAGCACGGATTGCGCCGCGGTGTTTTGCGCGACGCTGCCGAAGCGCACGATCGCCGCCGCCAGCACCGCGAGCACGACGAGCACGACGATGGCCGCGATCGCGCCGAACCCACGCTGCGCCCCTCGATGGATGCGGATCGCCGTCATGGCGCGTTCGACACGTGGCCGCCAAGCGTGAGGTGCGCAGCCTCGCCGTTGCGCGCGAGATTCAACTCCATCCAGACGAATCCGTTCTGTTGTGTCGCGCCCTGGTTCGGGTCATAAACGAAGCTGCAAGAGCGCAGGCGCGTGGCCATCACCGCGGCGCCGGTGACGGCCGGGCAGGCGCTCGGGTAGCCGGCATTGAAGCCGTAATTCATCAACCGGTAGAGCGTGCCCTTGCCGTTGCCGCTGGCGTCGAGTGTTCCGTCGGCGCCGCTGCACACGTAGAAGACTGCGCGCTGCGCA
>JAYVTD010000022.1:0-3258 GCA_043774765.1 Rhizobacter sp.
CAGCACCAAGGCCTCGTCGTCGAGCGCCTGAATGCGCAGCTGCGTGTTGGCGTTCAACTGCAGCGAGGCCGAGCCGACGCGCACTTCGGCGCGTGACTGCAACGCCGTGCGCAACGCCGTGCCAGCGCTGACCGGCGTGTTCAGCGTCGCGGCTTCCCATTCGGCGCCGGCCGTGGCGATGGCTTCGGTGCTGCCGGTAACAAGGCTCACGCGGCCGACACGACCGGGCGGGTCTTCGGTGGCACCAGCCGGGGCGCAAACACCGCAAAGCAGCAGCACCAGGCCCAACGCGCGCATCAGTGCCCGGCCGCCGCGCGGTGCGCGCGCCTTCCGGGCAGGGTCGAGGCTTGTGATGGCGGTCATGGTTACGAGCAGTATCAATGTTGCCGCCTTCGCCCCGCTGAGGCGAGACTGACGAGAAGCTGTCATGGCGCGGCCTCGCCTGCAAACGTCACACGCAGGATCACCCCGCGGCCGGCCTGCGGGTCGACGATGGCGACGCGTGCGCCGTGGCCCGCGGCGATGTCGCGCACGATGGCCAGGCCCAGGCCGCTGCCCACACCCGCCGCCTCGCTGCCGCGGCGAAAGCGCTCGAAGGCCGTGCTGCGGTCGAGCTCGGGGATGCCAGGGCCGTCGTCTTCCACTTCCAGCACGCTGGCGTCGTTTTCGCGGCGGGTGCGCACGGTCACGTGTGCGCCCGGGCCGGCGTGTTCGATCGCGTTGTGCATCAGGTTGGCCAGCAGTTCACGCAGCAGGAACCGACGGCCATCAAGTAGGGCACTCTCGAGCTCGAAACCCAGGTCGACCCCCGCGGCCAAGGCCAGCGGCACCCACTCGACCGCGGCCTCGGAGGCGAGTGCTTTCAGGTCGACTGTTTCGGTGGACATGCCGGCCTGCGCCGCCGCATCGGAGCGGGCCAGCGCCAGCAGTTGCGACGACAGGCGTGCCGCGCGCGAGGCGCCTGCGTTCAGGCGCTCGAGCGTGCCGCGCATGCTGCTCGGGTGCGGCGCGGTCAGCGCCAGCTCGGCCTCGTTTTTGAGCGAGGCCAGCGGCGTGCGCAACTGATGCGCGGCGTTGGCCAGGAAAGCCTGTTGTGCCAGCGAGCCCTCGCGCACGCGGCCGAAAAGGCGGTTCACAGCGTCGACCAGCCCAAGCACTTCGGCCGGCATGCCAACGGCATCGACCGGGCGCAGGTCATCGAGCGAACGCGTGCCGACCTGTTCGCCCAGGCGCTGCATGGGCCGCAATGCCTTGCGGGTCGCGAGCACGATGGTGGCGACGCTGGCCAACGCAAAAGCGAGCACGCCGGCCAGCGTGCCCACGAGCGACTTGCGAAAGATCTGCTGGCGCTTGACCTGCGTTTCGCCCACGCGCACCTGGCACACGCTGGCGCCGCACGCCACGCCGCGCGCCGCCACGCGCACCGCGGCGCCATCGACCTCGGTATCGAAGAACGCCACCGCGTCGGCCGCGACCGACAGGCGCGGCTCGCGCAGCGGCGGGTCACCCGCCACCTGGTTGCCGCCGGGGGCGAGCACGGCGTAGTAAATGCTGTCGAACTGGTCGGTGCGCAGCGAGCGCTCGGCCTGCGGGTTCATGTCGAAGGCCACGGTCTCGCCATCCAGCCGCACGAAGCTGGCGACCGAAACCGCGGCGTTCGCCAGCGCTTGGTCGAAAGCTTCGCGCGTGGGTTGCAACACCAACCAGTACTGCAATGCTGCGGCGGCTGGCACGATGGCCAGCATCGGCAGCAGCATCCACAGCAGCAGCGTGCGCTTAAGGCTTCGCGCCATTCGGCTCGTCAGCCTCCAGCAGGTAGCCGAAGCCGCGGATGGTGCGCACGCGCACGCCTGCCGGCTCGAGCTTGCCACGCAGGCGCGAGACATAGACCTCGACCGCGTTCTCCGAGAGCGACTCGTCCCACCCGGCAATGCCCTGCAGGATCTGCTCTTTGCTCACCACCTTGCCGACGCGGGCAAGCAGGTATTCGAGCACGCTCCATTCGCGCGCCGACAGCTCGACCGCTTCGCTGCCCGCGAACAAGCGCTTGGCCACGAGGTCCATGCGCAGGGTTCCGAGCACCAGCGTGTCGTCGCGGCGCGTCTGGGCGCGACGAGTGAGCACGCGCGCGCGCGCCACCAGCTCGGTGATGGCGAAGGGCTTGACCAGGTAGTCGTCGGCGCCGCTTTCGAGGCCACGCACCCGGTCTTCAACGGCGTCGCGCGCGGTGAGCATCAGCACCGGGGTCGTGAGGCCTTCGGCGCGCAAACGACGCAGGGTCTCGAAGCCGTCGATGCCGGCCAGCCCGATGTCGAGCACGACCAGGTCGTAGGGGTCCTGCTTGACCGACATGACGACCTGCTCGCCGCGCGTCGACCAGTCGACCGCCCAGCCCTGAGACTGAAGCGCGCGTGTGGTGGTGTCGGCCAGGGCGTCGTCGTCTTCGACCAGCAGGATGCGCAAAGTGGAACTCCCCGAAACAGTTGCCGGAAGCATATAGGGCGCTACGCACGCCGCACAAGCAACGGCGGCACGGGCCTGAACCGATGCTGACGTGCGCTTGACGGGAAGCTGACGGCCAGCGGCCGGCAGCGCCCGTTCTGTCAGGCGCACGACAGGCTCGCTTCAGGGAGCCGACAAGCTGCGTGCCTACAGTTCATCGCATGGCCCATCGGGTCTGTGCCACCGGCCCCACCAACCCAAGGATTCCACATGATCAACACATCGAAACTCCTGATCTCGCTCGGCCTGAGCGCACTCGCTGCAACAGCCGGTGCCCAGACGGCCGCCGACATCGCGCAGCGCGACATCAACCAGGAAACCCGCATTCGCAACGGCCTGCAAGACGGCTCGCTCACGACCCGCGAAGCCGCGTTGCTCGAGAAGCGCGAGGGCGCGGCCGACCGCATGCAGGCCAATGCGCTGAAAGACGGCAAGCTGACGGCGCAGGAGCGCGCACGGATCACACGCGTCGAGAACCGGAACAGCCAGGCCATCAAGACGGCGCGAACCAACGGCGTTGACGGCAACCCGCTCTCGGCCTCGTCGCAGCGCATGCAACAAGGCGTGCAGCGCGACATCAACCAGCAGCAGCGCATCGAGAACGGCATCCAGAGTGGCCAGCTCACCAACAAGGAAGTGTCGAAGCTCGAACGCGGCCAGGCGCGCACCGACACGAAGCAATTCCGCGCCGGGCGCGACGGGCATGTCGGCGCCGCCGAAGCGCAGGCGGTGAACAACGCGCAGAACCGGCAGAGC
>JAYVTD010000023.1:0-5130 GCA_043774765.1 Rhizobacter sp.
TGAACGGCGCGCCGTCGTGGAAGGTCACGCCTGGCCGCAGCTTGAAGCGCCACGTGGTCGGCGATGTGGACTGCCAGGACAGCGCGAGCGACGGTTCAAGCTGGAACTTCTCGTCGCGGTTGACAAGCGAGTCGTAGATCTGCCAGACCACGCGCGAGTGGTACAGCAGCGCCAGCGCGTGCGGATCCATGGTTTGCGGGTCGAAGGCGCTGGCGATGCGCAGCGTGTTGGCCGCGCCCGCGTGGCCGGTGAGGCCACCGGCCAGCAGCAGCAAGGCCTGCAACAGGCCGCGGCGAAGGGTGCGAAACAACATCATCAGATGATCTCGAAGTAACGCTTCAGTTCCCAATCGGTCACGCCGTCGAGCCACTGGCGCCATTCCCATTCGCGGGTGGCGGCGAAGTGGTCGACGAAATCGTTGCCGAACCAGTCGCGGGCGATGTCGGAATCCTTGAACACGCGTGTCGTCTCGATCAGCGTGCGCGGTGCGCGCGGAATGTTCTCTGCACCGCCGTTGGTGCCGGTGATCGGCGGTGTCGTGAGCTTCAAGCCCTTTTCTACCCCGTCGAGCCCGGCCGCGATGACAGCGGCCATCGCGAGGTACGGGTTCACGTCAGCGCCGGGGCAGCGCGTTTCTAGGCGTGTGGCTTTCGGGCTGCCGGCGATCACGCGAAAGCTCGCGGTGCGGTTGTCCATGCCCCAGGTCGGTTTTACCGGCGCCCAGAAGCCGTCGACCAGGCGCTTGTAGCTGTTGATCGTGGGCCAGAACATCGGCGCCATCTGCATCAGGCAGGCCACTTGCCCGGCCAGGTAACTCTCGAACAGCTTGCTCATTTTTCGCGGTGACTTCGCGTCGAAGAACAGGTTGGTCTTGCCGTCAGGCCCCTCTTTCAAGCTCTGGTGGATGTGCCCGCTGCAGCCCGGGTACTGCTGGCTCCACTTGGCCATGAAACTCGGCATCACGCCGAAGCGTGCGCCGATCTCCTTGGCGCCGGTCTTGAACAGGATCGCGCGGTCGGCCTGCTCCAGCGCTTCACCGAAAGCGATCGCCACCTCGTACACCCCCGGCCCGGTCTCGGTGTGCAGGCCTTCGATCGGCACGCCGAAGGCCGGCATCTCGTCCATCAGCGCTTTGAAGTACTCGCGCTTGTGGTTCATTCGCAAGAGCGAATAGCCGAACATGCCCGGCGTGATCGGCTCGGGGCCAACGCCCTTCTTGGCGGCCCAGCTCTGCGGCGTCTCGGCGAAGTTGAACCACTCGAACTCCATGCCGCACATCGCCGACAGGCCCAGCTTCTGGGCGCGCTTGAGCACACGCTTGAGTGTCTGGCGCGGGCAGATGCTCGACGGCGTGCCGTCAGGCTTGACGAAGTCGCCCAGGAAAAACGGCACGTTGTCGTCCCAGGGCACACGCCGGTAGGTGTTCAGATCCAGCCGCGCCAGCGCGTCGGGGAAGCCGTGCTGCCAGCCGGTGAGCGTGGCGTTGTCGTAGCAGTTGTCGTTGGCGTCCCAGCCGAACACCACGTCGCAGAAACCGAAGCCGCCACCGGGGTGGGGTTCGGCGGCACCGAGGAACTTGTCGAGGTGCAGGTACTTGCCACGCAGGATGCCGTCGATGTCGCTGACCGCGACCTTGACCTTGCCGGTACCGCTGTCGCGCACGGCCTTGAGGGCCGGGTGTTCCTTGGGTTTGCTCGCCACGCTCGTCTCCTTGGGTTTATTCTGAATCAGCGTGCGCTCGTGATGCCCATCTCGCGCAACACCTCGCCGACCGCGTTCACCGCCTGCCGCATTTCGATGTGGCCGATCGCGCCGATACAGCCCACGCGGAAGGTTTCCACCTGCGTGAGCTTGCCGGGGTACAGGATGAAACCACGCGCCTTCGCCGCGGCGTAGAAGGCCTTGAAATCGTAGTTCGGGTGCGCCGGCGCGTGGAAGGTGACGATGATCGGCGCCTGCAATTCGGGCCGCAGGAAGGGCTTCAAGCCCAACCCCGTCATGCCGTCGATCAGCGTGCGGCAGTTGCGCGTGTAGCGCGCCAGCCGCGCCGGCTGCCCACCCTCTTCCACGAACTGCTTCAGCGCTTCGGCCAGGGCAGCGACCACATGCGTGGGCGGCGTGAAGCGCCACTGGCCGGTCTTTTCCATGTAGGCGTGCTGGTCGAACAGGTCCATCGCCAGCGAATGCGAGTGGCCTTCGCAGTTCGCGAGCACCGCCTTGCGGATAAACACGAAACCCATGCCCGGCACGCCTTCCAGGCACTTGCCGCTGGCGGCTACCAGCGCGTCGAAGCGCAGCGTGCGCGCGTCGATCGGCAGCGCCGCGAACGAGCTCATCGCGTCGACGATCAAACCCTTGCCGTGGCGCGCGCAGACGTCGCTCACCGCTTGCAGCGGGTTCAACACGCCGGTGCCGGTTTCGCAGTGGATGAAGCCGACGTGCGTGATGCTCGGGTCGGCACGCAACGCGGCCTCGAGTTCGTCGGGCGACACCGCTTCGTCTTCGGCCCGCACCAGCACCGTGGTGCGCCGGCCCATCAGCGTGGCGAGCTTGCCCAGGCGCTTGCAGTAGGCGCCGTTGTCGAGCACCAGCACATGGCCGTCGCGCGGCACGACCGTGGCCACGGCGGCCTCGACCGAGAACGTTCCACTGCCCTGCAAAGGCACGACCGTGTGCGTCTCTTCGGCGTACACGATCGCGAGCAACTGGCGCCGCAACTCGGCCACCATCTGGTTGAATTCGGCGTCCCACGAACCCCAGTCGCGCAGCATCGCGAGCTTGGTACGCAGCGTGGTCGTCAGCGGGCCGGGAGTCAGCAGAATGGCGTCGCGGTCCATGGGGGTCTCCGTGTTCATTTGCGCTTCACGCGGGAAGCGGCGTCCAGTGGTAGTCACGCTCGCCGAGATTGAACACGCCGACGCCGGCCTGGTCGCGCGGCAGCGTCAGCAACACCTCGCCGTTCGGTGCGTAGGCCTTGCTCTCGCCCTGGTAGTTGCGGTCGGGCGTGTTCAGCGCATGCGGCCAGTTGCACTGCACCAGGTGCGCATTGAACCGACGTGCAAACTCGCCCGCACGCTGCCGGTAGCCGAGGTCCTGAACCTCGCGCTCGGGCTCTGCAATCGTGCCGGGCGGATGACCGACGATGGACGGCCAGAAAACGAGCTGGACCGGCTCGGCGGCGAGCTGTGCGGCAATCAAGTCGACGTCCTCGATCTCGCGGCACATCACGGTCGTGCAACTGCGCCCGGCGAAACGCGTCACGGCCCGATCGGTGCCCGCTGCGAAAAAGGTCAGCTCGGCAGCGGTCAGGCCGTGCTTGTGGACGGCTGCGCCCATCGTTCCATCGGCGTCGATGAAGGCGTAGCTGTTGCGCACGGCACCATCGGCCGTGAAGGTCGGCAACCCGATGAGGCCGGCGATGCGCGCGTCACGGCAGGCGGCGCGTACTCGCTGCAGCGCGACATCGACGATCTCGGGCCTGGCCTGCTCGCGGATCTGCCGATGGAACCCCGTCAACGCCAGTTCGGGAAAGAGGCAGAGCTGGGCGCCCTGCCCGGCCGCCAGCGCCAGGGCCGAGACGATGTGTTCGACATTGCGCGCGGTCGTCCACTCCATCGACTGTTGTGCCACCGCCAGCCGCAGTGGTTCGTGTTCGTTGTTCATCGTGTCGTCGTGTTGCGCCAGGCCTGGGTGCGCTTGTCGACCCACCAGCCGAGCGCGATGAAAAGCAGCGTGACGACGGTGGACCCGGCCGTGATCAGCATCGCGCAAGCGGCCGCTGCGCCGGCTTCACCGGCTTCGTCGAGGTTCAGGATGGCGATCGCCGCCACCTTGGTGTCGGGCGAATACAGGAACACCACGGCCGAGATGGTCGTCATCGCATTGATGAAAAAGTAGCGCGCGATGTCGAGCAAGGTCGGCGTGCAGATCGGCAGCGTGACGCGCCAGAAGGTCTTGTAGAACGGCACCTTCAGCGAAGCCGAGACCGATTCAAATTCGGCGTCGAGCGCCTTCAGCGCCGTCACCGCCGTCAGGTGGCCGGTCGTGTAGAAGTGGACGATGGTGCAGACGATCAGCAGCGGCAGCGTCTGGTACAGGCCGCTCAGCGGATTGCTGGGCAGGTTGAAGAAGAAGATGTAGCCCAGGCCGAGCACGAGGCCTGGCACGGCCATCGGCAACATCGCGAGCAGGCGCACGAGCGGTCGCGCCCAGTCGAGGCCGCGGGTCTTCTCGAGCATGTAGGCGCCGGTGAACACGAGCACAGTGCCGAAGAAGGCGGTGCCGGCCGCCAGCTTCAGGCTGTTCAGGAAGGCATCGCCGACTTCGGCATCGACCAGGCCCATCGTGTAGTGCTTCAGCGTCGGCGTCAGGTTGTAGGGCCAGAAGCTGGCGATCGACGCGAACGCGGCCATGCCGATCATCAGCAGCATCAATGCGCAGATCAACACGACGTAGAGCGTCATCAGCGCGTCGAAACCACGCGACGGCGACGGCCGATAGGGTACGGCGCGCGCGCTCAGCATCGCAGTCTGTTTGCGCTGCACCGACCAGTCGATCACGAAGGTCAACACGGCCGGCGTGAGCAGCAGCAGGCCGACGACGGCGCCGCGCTGAAAGTCTTGCTGGCCGATCACGAGCTTGAACACGTCGGTGGCCAGCATGTTGAAGTTGCCGCCGATGACTTTCGGGATGCCGAAGTCGGTCATCACGAGCGTGAAGCTGACCAGTGCCGCCGAGATCAGCCCGTACTTCGCGCCCGGCAGGGTGATGGTGAAGAACTTGCGGCGCGTCGAGGTGCCGAGCGCGTTGGCCGCTTCGTAGAGCCGCGCATCGGCGAGCGACAGTGCGGTGATCAGAATCATCAGCGCGTGCGGGAACACCGCGAAACACTCGGCCACCACGATGCCAGGCGCGCCATAGATGTTCTCGAAACCGAAGGCCCGGATGAAGCCGCGCGCCAGGCCCTGGTTGCCGAACCAGTAGATCAGCGACAGCGCCGACAGCAGCGAAGGCGCGAGCAAAGGCACCAGCGCGATGGTGCGCAGCAGCGTCTTGAACGGCATGCAGCTGCGCGTCAGCGCATACGCGAAGCCGAAGGCCAGCGGCAGCGTGACGAGCGTCACCAGCGCC
>JAYVTD010000024.1:0-2605 GCA_043774765.1 Rhizobacter sp.
TGCTGGCCTTGTTCGTGTCGACTGCGGCACTCGCGCAGAAGACCCAGCTCAGCGTCTACACCGCGCTCGAGACCGATCAGCTGAAGGCCTATGAAGCGGGCTTCGTCAAAGACAACCCCACGATCGAGATCAAGTGGGTGCGCGACTCCACCGGCGTGATCACCGCCAAGCTGCTCGCCGAAAAGGGCAACCCGCAGGCCGACGTGGTGATGGGTGTGGCCGCCAGCAGCCTGGCGCTGCTCGACAAGCAGGGCATGCTGATTCCGTACGCGCCCCTCAACCTCGACGCGATCATGAGCCAGTACCGCGACAAGAAGAACCCACCGGCCTGGTTCGGCATGGACGTGTGGGGGGCGACCATCTGCTTCAACACCGTCGAGGCGCAGAAAAAGGGTTTGCCAAAGCCTGACACCTGGAAAGACCTGACCAAGCCGATCTACAAGGGCCAGGTCGTGATGCCGAATCCGGCGTCGTCGGGCACCGGCTTCTTCGACGTGACCGCGTGGCTCACGCTCTGGGGCGACGACAACGGCAAGGGCGGCGGCTGGAAGTTCATGGATGCGCTGCACGAGAACATCGCGCAGTACACCCACTCCGGCTCCAAGCCCTGCAACATGGCGGCGGCCGGCGAGTACGTGATGGGCATCTCGTTCGAGTACCGCGGCAACAGCAACAAGGCCAAGGGCGCGCCGATCGACCTGGTGTTCCCGAAAGAAGGCCTGGGCTGGGACCTGGAAGCCTTCGCGATCCACGCCGGCACGAAGAAGCTGGAAGCGGCGAAAAAACTGGCCGACTGGGCTTCGAGCAAAGATGCGATGAAGCTCTACGGCAAGAACTTCGCGATCACCGCCGTGCCTGGTGTGGCCGAGCCGCTCGCCAACGTGCCGGCCGACTACGAGAAGCGCCTCGTGAAGATGGACTTCGCGACCACCGCCGCGAACCGCGAGCGGGTGCTGGCCGAGTGGAACAAACGCTACGACGCCAAGAGCGAAGTGAAGAAGTGATGCCGGCGACGGGGAGCCCGAGCGCTCGGCCGCTCCGGAGCCGGGCGACGCCCCCGCGGGGGGTGGCCGGCGTACTCGTCGGCCGGGGGTTGTCATGACGTATCTGCGCCTGGAAGGTATCCGCAAGAACTTCGGGTCGTTCCAGGCGCTGCACGATATTCACCTCGCCATCGAAAAAGGCGAGTTCGTCTGCTTTCTCGGCCCCTCGGGCTGCGGCAAGACGACGCTGCTGCGCATAATCGCCGGGCTCGAAACGCAGACCGCCGGCCGCATCGAACAGGCCGGGCGCGACATCTCGGTGCTGCCGCCGGCCGAGCGCGACTACGGCATCGTGTTCCAGTCTTACGCGCTGTTCCCGAACCTGACGGTGGCTGACAACGTGGCCTACGGCCTCGTCAATCGCAGGCAGCCGCGCGTGCAGATCAAGCAGCGTGTCGACGAGCTGCTCAAGCTCGTCGGCCTGCCTGGCAGCGGGGCGAAGTTCCCGGCGCAGCTCTCGGGCGGGCAGCAGCAGCGCATCGCGCTGGCACGGGCGCTCGCCACAAAGCCCGGGCTGCTGCTGCTCGACGAGCCGCTTTCGGCGCTCGACGCGCTCGAACGGGTGCGCCTGCGGCAAGAGATCCGTTCGCTGCAACGCAAGCTCGGTGTCACGACCATCATGGTCACGCACGACCAGGAAGAGGCGCTCTCGGTCGCCGACCGCATCGTCGTGATGAACCACGGCGTGATCGAACAGGTCGGCACGCCGATGCAGGTCTACCGCGACCCGGCCACACCCTTCGTGGCCGACTTCGTCGGCAAGATCAATGTGCTGACGGGGCAGCTGTACCCGGGCCGGCAGCTGCACATCGGCCAGGGCCGCTTCGCCTGCGAGGTCGACACCGACAGCGCCCGCGACGTGAAGGTCTACCTGCGGCCCGAAGACGTGCTCGCGCGGCCGATCGCGCCGGGTGACTCGAACGTGTTCCAGGGCGACATCGACAAGATCGAGTTCCTCGGCTCGTACTGCCACGTCAGCGTGCGTGCTGCCGAGATCGGGCCGCTGCCGGTCACGGTCTACCTGTCGCTCAACTTCCTGGCCGAGCAAGGCCTCGAAGTGGGAAGCCGCTTGCCACTGCGCTTGCTGCCAGAGCGGATGCGCTTCTTCTGACGGCTCCTTTGATGTCTGCTGTCCTGCCGTTGCCTGCCGCTGCTGCGCTGCGCCAGCGTGCGCACTGGAGCGACCGCATCGCGCACGCGGCGCTGTTGTTGATCGTGCTCGCGCTGGTGGTGTTCCTGGCGGCGCCGCTGGCGGCGATTCTCGTGAAGTCGCTGCAGAACACCGACGGCGCGTTTGTCGGCCTGGTCAACTTCACGAGCTACCTCACCACGCCGGCGCTGTTGCGGTCCTTGTGGCACAGCGTGTGGGTCTCGGCGCTCGTCACCTTGATCACGCTGCCGCTGGCTTTCGGTTTCGCTTACGCGCTGAGCCGCAGTTGCATGCCGCTCAAGGGCCTGTTTCGCACGATTGCGCTGGTGCCGCTGCTGGCGCCTTCGCTGCTGTCGGCGCTGTCGCTGATCTACTGGTTCGGCAACCAGGGCCTGGCGCGCGGCTTCATCCG
>JAYVTD010000025.1:0-4341 GCA_043774765.1 Rhizobacter sp.
CCCGCAGCGTGGCGTCGGCGACGAAGGCCATCGACCACAGCCAGAGAGCGACCGCACGCAGTGTTCGCATCGGCGCGCCGCGCAGCGGCCAGAACAGCCACAGCAGGCCCGGCAGCGCCAGCAACAGCAGCTGGCCGATCCTGCGGCCATCGTGCCCGAGCACCAGCCACAACCACACGGTGGTGGCCACGGCGAGAAAGTGCGCGGTCGGACGGTCGCGCCAGAGCAGGCCGAGCCTGCTCGCCAGTGAACCTGCGCTCATGAACGCATCAAGGTGCTCTTGCCGAACAGGCTCTCGATCAGGTCGACCGCGACGATCGCGGTGCCGTTGCGCACGTCGAGTGCCGGGTTCAGCTCCATCACGTCGAGCGACGCGAGCCGCCCGGTGTCGGCGATCATTTCCATGCAGAGCTGGGCTTCGCGGTAGGTCGGCCCGCCTTTCACGGTGGTGCCGACGCCGGGGGCGAGATCGGCGTCGAGGAAGTCGACGTCGAAGCTCACGTGCAGGTGGGTATTGGCGTCGAGCGTGGCCAGCGCCAGCTCCATCGTGTGGCGCATGCCCATCTCGTCGATGTAGCGCATGTCGAAGACTTCGAGGCCGGTCTCGTGCACCAGGCGCTTTTCGCCCTGGTCGACGCTGCGGATGCCGATCTGGCGAATCGCCTTCGGGTTGATTGCCGGCACCGTGCCACCGATCTCGATCAAGGCCTGCGGGCCGTGACCGCACAGGCAGGCGACCGGCATGCCGTGGATGTTGCCGCTGGGTGTGAGCGTGTTGGTGTTGAAGTCGGCGTGCGCGTCGAGCCACAGCACACGCAGCTTCTTGCCGGCTTCGCGGCAATAACGCGCCACCGCGCTGATCGAGCCGATGCCCAGACAGTGGTCACCACCGAGCAGGATCGGCAGGCGGCCGAGCTTCAGCTCGGCGAGCATCGCTTCGTGCACGGCGACGTTCCAGGCCACCACTTCGTTCAGGTGTCGGTAGCCGTCGACCGGCGCCAACCAGGGGTTGGCCGGGCCGCTGAGGTTGCCGCAGTCGAGCACTTTGAGGCCGTGGCCTTCGAGCACCTTGACGATGTCGGCCACGCGCAGCGCCTCGGGCCCCATGCTGGCGCCGCGGCTGCCGGCGCCGATGTCGGTGGGCGCGCCGATCAGGCTGATGAGTTTGTTCATGCGGGTTCCGGGAGCAGCTTTACAGGTCGGCGGCGGGCAGGGTCTTGTCGTAATCGCTCAGCTCGAAGCCGACCTCGGCCTCGAGGTGGCTCCAGGCTTCTTCGGCGGTTTCGACGAAGCGGAAGAGCTGCAGGTCGAGCGCGCTGATCATGCCGGTCTCGACGAGTTGCTCGAAGTTGATGAGTTTGGTCCAGAACTCGCGGCCGAACAGCAGCACCGGGCGGCGCCGCGACTTGCCGGTCTGGATCAGCGTGAGCGCCTCGAACATCTCGTCGAGCGTGCCGAAGCCGCCGGGGAAACACACCAGCGCCACCGAGCGCATCAGGAAGTGCATCTTGCGCAGCCCGAAGTAGTGGAACTGGAAACACAGCTCGGGCGTGATGTAGGGGTTGGGCGCCTGCTCGTGATGCAGCACGATGTTCAGGCCGACGCTCTTGCCACCGGCCTCGAACGCACCGCGGTTGCCCGCTTCCATGATGCCGGGGCCGCCGCCGGTCACCACATAGATCGGTGTGGCGAGCTGGGCCGACTTCCGCGTCACGAGCGCCGCGAAACGCCGTGCTTCTTCGTAGTAGTGCGACATCGCCATGTGGCGCTCGGCCAGTGCCAGCGCGGTGGCGTTGTTGGCCGAGCGGGCGTCGTCGAGCAGGCGCTGGGCTGTCTCGCGCGGCACGATGCGGGCGCTGCCAAAGATCACGATGGTCGACTCGATGCCCTGTTCGTCCTGCACCATCTCGGGCTTGAGCAGTTCGAGCTGCATGCGCACCGGGCGCATCTCTTCGCGCAGCAGGAAGTCGGTGTCGGTGAAGGCGAGCCGGTACGAACTTTCCGGGCCTTCGTAGCGCGACAGTGGCTGGGTCGATCCGGCATTGGCGTCCTGCTCCGCGGTCGGGAAGTTGCGGGTCTTGTGTCGGCTCTGTTTGCTCATGGCGCACAGCTTAAGGCAAGTGCGGTGCCGGGTTCGATGTGATCGTTTCGCGCCACTAAGATCGGCCCGGCACGATGGGTGCAGAACTGGAGACGGCGAGTGCCGAACATTTCGATGGGCCGGGCCCGCGAGCGTGTCAGCGCGGCGCTGCAGCGCGCCGGTGCGAGCTTGGCGATGGCCGACGCGACCGCAAGGGCGCTGGTGCTGGCCGAAGCGCAGGGTTTGGCGTCGCACGGCCTGAGCCGTGTGGCGCAGTACAGCGGGCATTTGCGGCACGGGCGTGTCGACGGGGCAGTGGCGCCGGTGGTCGCGAAGAGCAAGGGCGCCGCGGCGGTGGTCGACGCGGGTACCGGCCTCGCGTTCCCGGCCTGCGAGCTGGCCGTGACTGAAGCGATGCGGCGCGCGCAAGAGTTCGGCATCAGCGTGGTCGGCGTGGTGAACAGCCACCATGCCGGTGTGCTGGTCGACCACCTTCGCGTCGCGGCCGCGGCCGGCCTGGTCGGCCTCGGTTTTGCGAATGCACCTTCGGCGATGCCGGCGGCCGGCGGGCGCCACCCGATCTTCGGTACCAACCCGGTGGCCGCGATCTTTCCGCGCCGAAACGACGTGCCCTTGATGATCGACCTGAGTCTGAGCGAAGTGGCGCGCGGCAAGCTGATGGTGGCTGCGCAGCAAGGCAAGAGCATCCCGCTCGGCTGGGCGCTCGACGCGCAGGGCCAGCCCACCACCGACGCGCAGGCCGGCATGGACGGCTCGATGCTGCCGATCGGCGCCGCGTCGAGCGCCAAAGGCGCGATGCTGGCGCTGGTGGTCGAGCTGCTGGTCACGGCCTTGATCGGCGCGAGCTTCGGTTTCGAGGCGTCGAGCTTCTTCACCGACGCCGGCAACACGCCGCGCATCGGCCAGACCTTCATCGTGATCGACCCCGGCGCACTCGCCGGCCGGGAAGGTTTTTTCGACCGCATCGAAGTGCTGGTGCAGGAGATGCTGGCCGACGACGGCGTGCGCCTGCCGGGCGCGCGGCGCGAGGCCTTGTTGCTGGCGGCGCAGGCCACGGGCATCGATGTGCCCGACGCGCTGTGGCAAAGCCTGGCCGAAGCCTGAACCTGCCGGTCAGGCGGCGCCGAGCGAGCGGCGCTGCGCGCACACCGGGCAGTCGGCGCTGCGCGTGGTGCTGATCTGTGTCCACTCCATCAACCGCGCGTCGAGCATCTGCAGTTGCCCGGCGAGCGATGTGCCCACGCCCATCAGCAGCTTCAGCGCTTCGGCGGCCTGCATGCTGCCGATGATGCCGACCAGCGGCGCGAACACGCCCATGGTCGAGCACTGCACTTCCTCGATCACGGCGTCACGCGGGAACAGGCAGGCGTAACACGGGTTCGCGGGAGAGCGGGTGTCGTAGACCGAGATCTGGCCGTCGAAGCCGATCGCCGCGCCCGAGACGAGCGGTTTGGCGTGCGCCACGCAGGCGGCGTTGACGGCGTGGCGGGTCGCGAAGTTGTCGCTGCAATCGACCACCACATCGGCGTCAAGCACCAGTTCATCGAGCCGCGCGGCATCGGCGCGTTCCTGCAGTGCCACGACGCGCACGTCGGGGTTGATGGCGTTGACGCTGCTGGCGGCCGACTCGACTTTGGGGCGGCCGACCCGTGCCAGGGAATGCACGATCTGGCGCTGCAGGTTGGTCAGGTCCACGGTGTCGTGGTCGACCAGCGTGAGCGTGCCCACACCCGCGGTGCCGAGGTAGAGCGCGACCGGCGAACCCAGGCCGCCGGCGCCGATCACCAGCGCGTGCGCGGCCAGCAAGCGCTGCTGGCCCTCGATGCCGATCTCGTCGAGCAGGATGTGGCGCGAGTAGCGCAGCAGCTGGGTGTCGTCCATGCGCGCAGCATACAAAGTAAAACGCCCGTGGGGCGCACGGGCGTTTCGATCGGGGCCGGGCGACCTTAGTTGTTGGTATCGGCCTCGGCCTTGCGCTCGACGGCGGTCTTGCTGACCATAACGGCCTTGCCTTTCAGGCGGTTCAGCGCTTGCGTCAGCTGGAAGTCTTCGGTGCTGCCGAATTCGATCGGCGGCTTCGGGGCCGTGCCGACCTTCTTGGCCACGTCTTCTTCGAGCTTCTTGCGCGCTTCGTCGCGGGCCTTTTCGCGCGCTTCGTCTTTCTGCTCGGCCCCCTGGCCGCTTTGCAGGTGCTTCTCGAGGTCGGCTTCGCGGGTGCGCAGCGCGGCGAACAGGTTGCC
>JAYVTD010000026.1:0-8344 GCA_043774765.1 Rhizobacter sp.
ACTACGCCAGCAGTGTGCCCGGCATCCACGCGCTCGGCGACGTGATCGACCGCATCCAGCTCACCCCCGTGGCGTTGGCCGAGGCGATGGCGCTGGTCGACCGCCTGTTCGGCAAGGGCCAGCGCGCGGTCGACTACGACCTGATCCCGACCGCGGTGTTCACGCACCCGAGCATCGGCACGGTCGGCTTTGCAGAACACGATGCGCGCGAGCGTTTCGGCAAGGTCCGAATCTATCGCAGCGACTTCAAGGCGCTCAAACACACACTCTCGGGCAGCAGTGAACGCACGCTGATGAAACTGGTGGTCGACGACGCGAGCGACCGCGTGGTCGGCCTGCACATGGTCGGCGCCGACGCCGGTGAAGTCGTGCAGGGCTTTGCGGTGGCGATGAAGGCCGGTGCCACCAAGGCGGTGTTCGATTCGACGCTCGGCATTCACCCCACCGCGGCTGAAGAATTCGTGACGATGCGCGACGCGGTGGCATGATTCGCGGCTGCCCAAACCCCTGCTGTCCACCATGCTGAACCCGACCCTGAAACGTGCCCTGCTGGTTTGTGCGCTGCTGGTTGCCGGCGCCGCTCACGCGGCCGACAAACCGAAAGAGGCCAGCTTCGGCAAAGGCAAGGCCAGTGGCCCGGTCCTGACGCGCGAGCAACTGCGCCAGTGCCTGACACAGCAGGCGCAGGTGAAAAACGAAGAGGCCGAGCTGGTGAAGCTGCAGACCGGCCTGAACACCGACAAGGCAGCGATCATGCGGTCCGGCGAGGTGCTGACCGAGCAGGGCGCGGCGCTCGACCGCAGCAAGCCCGAGCTCGTCACGGCCTACAACGAGCTGGTGCTGGCGCGCGACAAGGCCATCGACGAGTTGCAGGCGCGTGGCGCGCAGTTCAACGAGCGTTCCGGCGCGGCCGGCGTGCAGCGCGAAGCTTTCGCCAAAGCCTGCGAGGGCCGCAGCTACAACGAGAGCGACGAGATCGCGATCCAGAAGGGCAAGTAACGCCCTGCGGCACGGCAGGCCGGTGCAGGCCCTAACATGCGTGCCTCTCACACCCCGAGACCGAACATGCCGATTGCCACAAGCAACCCCCTTCTGCAGACCTGGAACAACGCCTACGGCCTGCCGCCTTTTGCCGATGTGAAGCCCGAGCTGTTCGAGCCGGCCTTTGCCGCCGCCATCGAAGAGCACGGCGCCGAGGTCGACGCGATCGGCTGCAACCCGCAGCCGCCGAACTTCGAGAACACCGTCGCCGCGCTCGACCGCAGCGGCCGTTTGCTCGACCGCATCGAAAGCCTGTTCCACAACCTCACGTCGAGCGAAACCTCGCCGGCGCTGCAGTTGGTGCAGATGCGCATGGCGCCGTTGTTGGCGGCGCATTCGAGCGCGGTCTCGATGCACGCGGCGCTGTTCGAGCGCATCGACGCGCTGCATGAAGAGCGCGCGATCCTCGGGCTGAGCCCCGAGCAGCGGCGGGTGCTAGAACGGTTCCATGCCGACTTCGTGCGCGCCGGGGCGCGCCTGGGCGCGCCCGCACAAAAGCGCTACGCGCAGATCATGGCGCGGCTGGCCGAGCTGACCACGCGCTTCGGGCAGAACGTTCTGGCCGACGAGTCGGCGTACCAGCTCGTGCTGCGCACGCCGGCCGAACGCGCCGGCCTGCCCGAGTTCGTGGTCGCCGCGGCGCGCCAGGCGGCCGCCGAACGCGGCATCGCCGACGCGCTGGTGATCACGCTGTCGCGCTCGCACATCGTGCCTTTCCTGACCTTCTCCGAGTGCCGCGACCTGCGTGAGCAGGCCTGGCGCGCCTGGACTGCGCGAGGCGAGCACGACGGTGCGCATGACAACCGCCCGGTGGCGCGCGAGATCCTCGCGCTGCGCAACGAGCAGGCGCGCCTGCAGGGTTTTGCGAGCTACGCCGACTACGCGCTGGCCGACACCATGGCCGGCCGCCAGGCCAATGTGGTGGCCTTGCTGACGCAGGTGTGGGAGCCTGCCAAGGCCTGTGCCGCACAGGAACGCGAAGCGCTCGAAGCGATGGCCTTGTCGCGCGGCGAGCAGATCACGCTGGAACCGTGGGACTGGCGCTACTACAGCGAGAAAGTGCGGCAGGTGCGCTACGACCTCGACGAAGCCGAAGTCAAGCCGTATTTCCCGCTCACGCGCATGGTGGAAGCCGCTTTCGACTGTGCCGAGCGCCTGTTCGGCGTGCGCTTCGTCGAGCAGCCCGCGGTCAGGGCCTACCACCCCGATGTGAAGGTCTACGAAGTGCGCGGTGCCGGCGGCAGCCTGATCGGCGTGTTCCTGCACGACAACTTCGCACGCGCCAGCAAACGCAGCGGTGCGTGGATGAGCTCGTTTCGAAGCCAGTCGCGCAACGGCGGCCGGGGCGGCGAGGCGGTGACGCCGGTCGTCGTCAACAACAACAACTTTGCCAAGGGAGCGCCGGGCGAGCCCACGCTGCTCAGCTTCGACGACGCGACCACGCTGTTCCACGAGTTCGGCCACGGCCTGCACGGCCTGCTGTCGAGCGTGACCTACGAGCGCCTGTCGGGCACCAGCGTGCTGCGCGATTTTGTCGAGCTGCCGTCGCAGCTGTTCGAACACTGGCTGAGCGAGCCCGAGGTACTGAAGCGCCACGCGCGCCATTACCTCAGCGACGAGCCGATTCCCGACGCGCTGATCCGCAAGCTGCATGACGCGCGCCTGTTCAACCAGGGGTACGAGACGGTGCGCTACACCGCCTCGGCCCTGGTCGACCTGGCGGCGCACGCACTCACGGCGAAGCAGGTGCCCGAGGTGGTCGATTTCGAGCGCGCCGAGCTGGCCCGCATCGGCGCGCCGGCGGTGGTCGGCATGAACCACCGGCTGGCGCACTTCCAGCACCTGTTCGCCGGCTCGGGCTACGCGGCCCAGTACTACGTCTACCTGTGGGCCGAGGTGCTGGAGGCCGATGGTTTCGATGCTTTCGTCGAAGCCGGCAGCGCGTTCGACCCCGCGGTGGCCGAGCGTCTGCGCCGCTTCATCTACTCATCGGGCAACTCGCTCGAACCTTCGGCGGCGTACCAGGCGTTCCGCGGCCGCGGTCCGACCGCGCTGCCGATGCTCAAGCAGCGCGGCCTGGCGCCCCAGGGGCTTTGAGCGGCCCGGGCGCGGCGCCCGGGAACAAACGCTCCAGCGCGTCGAGAAACGGCTTGAACTTGATCGGTTTGGTCCAGTAGTCGTCGAAACCGCTGGCCAGGCCGCGCGCGATGTCTTCGGGCATCGCGTTGGCCGACAGCGCGATGCAGGGCGTGGCCGCGGTCTCGGGCCGTGCGCGCAACCGGCGCAGCACTTCGAAGCCGTCGAAGTCGGGCAGCTGCAGGTCGATCAGGATCACGTCGGGGCGCAGGCTGAGCGCGCGCGCAACGCCGGCGGCGCCGGTGCCTTCGGAGACGAAGTTCAGCCCCGACAGTGTCTTGACGAGTTCTTCCACGAGCAACACGTTGACGCTGTTGTCTTCGATGTAGAGCAGCGTGCCGGTGCGTTGCGGGCGGCGCGCGGCGGGTGGCGGCTCGCTGTGCAGAGCCTCGGGCGCCGGAGTGCCGACCGAGGCCGGCAGCGTCAGGTCGAACACCGTGCCGTGGCCGACCAGGCTCGACGCGCGAATCGTGCCCCCCATGCCTTCGACGAGCGCTTTCACGACCGTCAGGCCGATGCCCGAGGCTTCGATGCCTTCGCTGTCCATGCCGAGGCGGTTGAAGGGTTCGAACAGGTGCGAGAGCTGCTCGGGGTTCAGGCCACGGCCGGTGTCGCGCACCCGAAGACAGACAAAGTTCTCGCCGGTGTCTGATTCGACCACGACCTGACCTCGCGGCCGGTTGTACTTGATCGCGTTGGCCAGCAGGTTGATCAGCACCTGGCGCAAGCGGGTCGGGTCGGCCAGCACGATGCCGCTGACGGCCCCGCAGTGCAGGGCCACGTCGTGCCGGGCGGCCAGCCCGGCCACCAGGGGCAGCGCCTGCAACACCGCCGCGCCCAGGTCGACCGACTGCAGGTCGAGCCGGAGCGTGCCAGCCTCCAGGCAGGAGAGATCGAGCACGTCGTTGATCAGAGCCAGCAGGTATTCGCCGGCCGAGCGAATGTGGCCGAGCTGGACCGACTGGCTGGGCGAGCGGCTCAGGTCGGTGTCGCTTTGCAGCAGCTGCGTGAAACCGAGCACCGCGTTCAGCGGCGTGCGCAACTCATGGCTCATGCGTGACAGGAACTGCGACTTGGCCTGGCTTTCGCGCTCGGCCAGCAGCGCTTGCTGGCGCGCCGCTTCAGCGCTCTTGGCCGCGGTGATGTCCCAGTTCGCGCCGACGCGCTTGACGACCTTGCCTTGCTCGTCGCGCAGGGCCGCGGAGCGCGAGGCCAGCCAGCGGTAGCTGCCGTCGGGCAGCAGCACGCGGAACTCGTAGGCGGTGGGGGCCATGTTCATGTCGAACCGGGCGCGGCCGTCCAGGTTCGGCACGCGGTCGTCCGGGTGCACCAGGGCCAGCCGCTCTTCGCGGGTCGGTGCGAGTGGGCGCGGTTCGAGGCCGCGCAGGAGGAACATCTGTTCGTCCCAGTGCCCGTTGTCGGCGCCGTCGGTCTCCCAGGTGCCGATGCCGGCGTGGCGGGTGATCAGCGCGGCGCGCGCACTCGCGGCATTGGCCGCGGCGAACGCTTCGCGACGGTCGGTCACGTCCATCGCGATGCCGAAGACGCGCGGCACCTCGAGGCTGCTGCAGTCGATGTCGGCGCGCAGCACCATCCAGCGTGCCGTGCCGTCGCGCCGGCGGGTGCGGAACTCGATTTCGAGCGCCCCTTGCGCATCCCGCAGGTACTCGCGCGCGGTGGCAGCCACGCGGCTGGCATCGTCGGGGTGCACACACTGCGCAACCCACTCGGCGAGCGTCGGCGGGGCGCTCATGCCCACCATGTCGAACAGTTCGTACATCTGCGCGTTCCACTCGGTCTGGATCACGCCCAGGCTCGTGGTCCAGATGCCGATGCGGGCGGCGCGGGCGGCCGCTTCCAGGCGCTGCGCGAGCTGCTCGGCGCGGTGCGAGCGCTCGACCTGCTCGGTCACGTCGAGCGTGACGCCGAGGAAGGCCAGCGCTTCGCCCGACAGGCTGCGCTCGACCACGCGGCGAATCAGCATGCGACGCCAGCTGCCATCGGCCCGCCGGTGGCGCGCCTCGACGTCGACCGGCGAGTTGCTCGCCAACGCCTGGGCGGCCGACGCGGCCAGCATGGCCAGATCGTCGGGGTGGGCGTGCATGCGCGCTTCGTCCAGCGTCACCCCTTCGGCGCGGTGCGGAATGCCCAGTACCTTCAGGCCATGGTCGTTGTAGTGCACACGGTCGGTCTGCAGGTCGTGCCGCCAGATCACGATGTCGGCGAGTTCGGTGGCCAGGCTGAGCTGTCGGGTGGCGCTGTCGAGCGAGCGCGCGAGTTCGTATACCGCCGTGTCGTCGACCATGATGCCGACCGTGCGGTCGGGCCGGCCCTGCGGCGAGTTCTTGACCTCCCATTGAGAGTGGATCCAGCGCACGCCGCCGTCGGGCTGCAGCACGCGGTAGCGGCTGGTGTAGCGGCCTGCCTGCTGCGTCGAATCGGCGTAGGCCTGGTCCAGGCGGTCGTCGGGGTGGATGCGCAAGGCGGCCACGGCGAAGTCGGGCGTGTCTCCGCTGGGCTCCATGCCGAAGAAGCTGAACACGTGCCGGTCCCAGCGGCCGCGGCCGGAGGGGATTTCTCGCTCCCAGACGCCGAGTCGGCCGAATTCCTGCGCCATCTCCAGCAGTTCGGACAGCTGCCGTGAGCGCTCCGCGAGGGCGCGCTCGGTGGTGGTGTCGCGCAACGTCCAGAGCCAGGTTTCGCCGACTCGGGCGACGTGGGCGTGAACCCAAAGCGCCGCGCCGGCCGGGGTGCGAAGCCCGAGATCCAGGCCCCCTGGCGCACCGTGGGACAGCGCGGCGAGCAGCGTGCGGCGTGCTTCGCCGGCGTGCCAGTTTTCCGGTGCAAGGCCGAGCAGGTTGTCGCCCTTGCCAAGGCCGGACGCGCTGTGGAACGCGGCATTCGACCAGGAGATGCGACCCTGCACATCGGTGAGTGCCAGAAGGTCGTGGCTTGCCTCCAGCCACGCGGCGAACACGTCTGGCATTGGAGCGTTGAAGGAGGAGGAGGCTTCGTTCATCGGGTCGCCGGACCGCAGCTCGCCCGTTCGAGCGTTGATCAAGGGCTTTCCAGCGCGGGGAGTCTATCTGGCCCGGGCCCTGCTCGATCGAAGGATCAGCGCGGCATTGCGCGCGTTGACGAGACGCTCACGAGCGCTACGCCTTCGCGACTTCGAGCACCAGTTTGCCAAAGTTTTCGCCGTTGAAGAGCTTGAGCAGCGTTTCCGGGAAGGTGTTGATGCCCACGACCACGTCTTCCTTGCTCTTCATGCGCCCGTCCTGCAGGTAACCCGCGAGCTCGGCCACGGCCTGCGGGTAACGCGCGACGTTGTCGAACACGACGATGCCTTCCATGCGCGCGCGGTGCACCAGCAGCGAGAGGTAGTTCTTCGGCCCCTGCACCGGAGTCGTGTTGTTGTACTGGCTGATCGCGCCGCAGATGATGATGCGGGCCTTCATGGCCAGGCGCGCGAGCACGGCGTCCAGGATCTCGCCGCCGACGTTGTCGAAGTAGATGTCCACGCCCTTGGGGCAGTGTTCTTTCAGGCCGGCTTTTACGTCGCCCGCTTTGTAGTCGATGCAGGCGTCGAAGCCCAGTTCCTTGACGACCCAGTCGCACTTGGCAGCACCGCCGGCGATGCCGACCACGCGGCAGCCCTTGATCTTCGCGAGCTGGCCCACGGTCTGGCCGACCGCGCCGGCCGCGCCCGAGACCACGACGGTCTCACCGGCTTTGGGCTGGCCCACGTCCATCAGCCCGAAGTAGCCGGTCATGCCGGGCATGCCGAGCACGTTGAGCCACTGCGTGGGCGTGCCCAGGCGCAGGTCGATCTTGAACAGGCCCTGGCGCTTGAACTGATCGGCCGGGATCAGGCAGTACTCCTGCACGCCGGGCGTGCAGCTCACCGTGTCGCCGACCGCGAAGGCCGGGCTCTTCGACACGATGACGGTGCCGACACCGCCGGCGCGCATCACTTCGCCGATGCCGACCGGCGGGATGTAGCTCTTGCCTTCGTTCATCCAGCCGCGCATCGCCGGGTCGAGCGACAGCGCGTTGACCTTGACCAACACGCCGCCCTCGGCGGGCTCGGCGACCGGCTCGGTCGTAAAGCTCCAGCCGTCGCGCGTGGGCAGGCCATTGGGGCGCGCAGCGAGGCGAATCTGGTGGTTGGTGAGGGCTGCGAGCGTGGTCATGTCGTGTCTCCGGAGTTCGAGGGCCGAATCTTAGGCGCGCCACGCGACGGAAGCCGTTTCGCAGGCGACGCGTGCTGCTTTCGATCCAGGCATAAAAAAACCGCGGCGAGCCGCGGTTCTTGTTCAAGGCCGAAGCCCTGGGGTTTACAGCACTCGAATGTTCGCAGCTTGCAGGCCCTTCTGGCCTTGCTTGACTTCGAATTCGACGCGCTGGTTTTCCAGCAGGGTCTTGAAGCCGTTGCCCTGGATGTCACGAAAGTGTGCAAACAGGTCAGCGCCGCCCGCGTCTTGAGCGATGAAGCCGAAGCCCTTGCTCTCGTTGAACCACTTCACGGTACCGGTTTGGGTCGTCATGGGAAAAATCCTATCAATCATCAAAATAATGCGCCGCACATGCAGGCGCATGCAGCAACACTCAAGAAACGATCAGGGGATTTCTAACGATGCCCGCCGCGAGAACCGCGACAGGTAGAAGAAGAACCACGAACAAACTGTCTTGCGTATAACTGTGGGCGGAATGTACACGAAACGGCGCAGCAGCGTTGCCGCCTGTGGTCTGCAGGCAACCAGGGCTTGATTCAAAATCGGCTTCGACCACAAAGCGCCCGGGGATGAACATGTCAGCCGATCTTTCAAAACCCACCGGCCCCACCGACTGGAAACTGCAGGGCGTGCGCGTGGTCGGCGCCGACCAGCTCGATGCCAACACCGCGCAGACGCCCGGCATGGACCGCATGGCCGCGATCAATTTCGCCCGCGTCGGGGCGCAGAAACTCTGGGCCGGCACGGTGCACATCCACGCCGGGGCGAAGACCGGCGCCCACCACCACGGCCCGCTCGAAAGCGTGATCTACGTCGTCAAGGGCCGGGCCCGCATGCGCTGGGGCGAAAAACTCGAATTCACCGCCGAGGCCGGGCCGGGCGACTTCATCTACGTGCCGCCGTTCGTGCCGCACCAGGAGATCAACGCCAGC